>NZ_JBRCUV010000044.1:0-37962 GCF_053498235.1 Thermodesulfobium sp. | reverse complement strand
ATAAATCAAATTCTTGAACAACAGAGAACAGAACAGATTAATGCTGAACTATATGAACGAACAGATAATAGAAAGGCATACAGAAACGGTTATAAAACAAGAAAGTTAAACACAAGAGTAGGAAATTTAATATTAAATATTCCTCAAATTCGTAATGGCGTATTTTCAACAGAATTATTTGACCGTTATCAGAGAAGTGAACAAGCTTTACTATTAGCACTAATGGAGATGGTAATAAAAGGAGTATCAACAAGAAAGATTAAAGATATCACAGAAGAATTATGTGGGACAGAATTTTCAGCTTCAACTGTATCTGAACTTTGTAAAAGATTAGATGCAGTTGTACGGGAGTGGAAAGAGAGAAATCTAAAGGATAAAAGATATCCATTCTTAATAGTAGACGCATTAGTAATAAAGATAAGAGAAAATCATAGAGTAAAACCATATAGCGCATTAATTGCAACAGGAATAAACGATAAAGGATATAGAGAGATATTGGGTTTGGAAATTGGGAATAGCGAATCAGAACAAAGCTGGTCAGATTTTTTCAGACACCTAAAACAAAGAGGTCTTAAAGGTGTAGATTTTGTAATATCAGATAATCATCCTGGACTTGTAAAAGCAGCTGCAATAAGCTTTCAGGGTTCAACCTGGCAAAGGTGTCAGGCTCACTTTACTCGTAACATCTTAAGTTTCTGTCCAAAACATCTACAAAGCAGTTTAAACGGTAATTTAAGATTGATATTTGAAGCCCCTGATTTAAAGACAGCTGAAGAGCTTTTAAAGAAAACAATTGAAACCTTTTCAAAAACTGCTGGTAAGGCTATAGATATATTAGAACAGGGATTTTATGATGCTACAAGTATTCTAATTCTTCCAGAGCGCTATAGAAAAAGACTTCGCACTACAAATAGCATTGAACGCTTAAATGAAGAAATACGCCGTAGAGAAAGAGTAATACGTATATTTCCAAATAGAGAATCGGCAACAAGGCTAATAGGAGCACTTTTAATAGAACAAGATGAGTTATGGTCTACTGGTCATAAATACTTTGATATGGATGAATATTGGCAATACAGGTGCAAATATGAACCTAATAAAGTAGAACCTATTGTAAAAGAAGAATTTAATATCGCATAACTTAATTTACTAATTTAAGAAATTAATTTAGGTCACTAAATTTAGGGCAGTTTTTAAACTATACCTAAGAAGAATGTGAGGTGCATATTACTATAGGCAGGTCTTAAAAGAAAATAAGAAGAAGAAAAGCATTTATTGACATTGAGTAAGTTAAGATTTATATTTTTTAAACGGGGTTGGGTTTAACTGATTCTATCAGTTGGATGAATTTACAGAAAAAATTGGACGTGATCATGTGAGGAGCACTTCAAATATTGTACAAATACTTAATCACAGCTTTGACGCTTGGACACAATAAAAATACTTGTAAAACTACTGAGTCAGACTTATTTTGGACAAATTAGATTATAATATATATTTGTTTGGTTTTTTTATTTATTTAGTTTTCTTATCTCTGTTTGGTTATAAAAATATAATTTTAATATTTTAAGGATTGGTCTAATTATCTAAAATGTCTATTTTTGGTCTCTTAAACTTATTTGTAGTATATATTGTTTGGAGTAGCACTTATCTAGCAATAAGAATTGCTGTAACCGGTGGTTTTGAGCCCTTTACGTTAGGATCAGTAAGGCTATTTCTCGCTTCATTGATTTTATTTTTTATTCTTGTGATAAGAAGAATAAGTTTAAAAATAAATTTTTTTGAATTTAAAATAATATTTTCTACAAGTATGTTGATGTGGGTTTTTGGAAACGGACTAATTATGTGGGCTGAACAAAATGCAGCATCTGGTCTAACAGCCCTGATTTTGGGAGTTACACCTATATTAGCATCTTTTTTGGACTCAATTTTTACAAAAAAAACACCTTCAATAAGATCTATATTGTCCTTATTGCTTGGATTTTTTGGAGTATTTTGCTTATTTATTCCTGAAATTTCTAGTTTTTCCTTTGTAAATTTGTTTTCCTATTCTTTAGTGTTTTTATCAGCCTTGTGCTGGGCTATTGGGGCAATTATTCAGAGAAATAATAGTCTAAATATCTCAGTACTAACTATGAGCTTTTATCAGAACCTATTTGCCTCTATAGGATTTTTCGTGCTCAGTTTAGCTTTTCATGAAAGCTACTCGATGCCTGGTTTAAATGCAGTTATTGCTTTGTGGTATCTTGTAATATTTGGTTCCGTTCTTGCCTTTACTGCTTATATAAATGCAGTTAAACTGTTACCTATAAGTATATCTATGACATATGCCTATGTAAATCCAGTTCTTGCACTATTTTTAGGACATATTATTTTGAATGAAGAAATAAATAAATTTACGATCCTGGGTGCGATATTAATAATTTTAGGTGTATTAGGAGTTTTTAAAGATCGCAGCAACAAAGAATAAACATTTGTATTAAATTTTTAAAAAATTTATAAACTCCATATTTTTATGATGTTTTCAATTGTAGAATAAGATGCTAAAAGATTTGCTTCAGAATTAAAAAGCAAAAAGTCTATTGAAGAGTGGTGAGCATGAATAAGTTCTTTATTTTCAAAACTTTCTAATGAATGAAACCTAATTGTTCCATCTAAATGAGAAGTAAAGAAACTAGCGCTATCTTTGAATGTTATATAAGTAACAAGATTTGATTTGTTGGTTTCTTCTTTTATAAGATTTCCATCTAGTGAAAATATACGTAAACTTCCATCTGTATAAGTTACCACAACTTTTGACGAATCTGGAAAATAAGAAAAATACGTTATAGAAAGTTCAGGATTTTGTTCTGGTATTACTATTTCTTTGCCTTCTTTAATAAACCAAATAGATAATTGATTTTCATCGTTGAGGTATAGAACAGATTCTGAGTTAGGAGAAAATTCGAAATTTTTGAGGCAAGAATTTTTATTTGAAAAGGTTCCAAGCTTAGTTCCTTCAACAGTTGACCAAAGGTCTACGTTCAAGCTGTATTTACCTTTAGATATGAAAAATATATTGTTATAGCTAAAATTTAATTCACTGATAGGTTCAGAATTGTTTTCTATACACCAAAGATTTTTTTCTTCATTAAATAACCACATTTCAAGTGTTCCATCTTCAAAACCTGTTATCATAAAACTTTCATCTGCTGATAGGCTTACTGTAGATATTGACCCATCGTATCCTTTTAGTTTTTTTATAATTTTATTGTTTTCAGTATCATAAAGTCGTATTTCAGAATTGTTGTAGCCAACTACTAATTTAGAAGAGTTAGAATTGTTAAAAAAAGATGTGATGGGAATTGGCGAACTTAATTGGAATAGTACATTAAAATTGTTTAAAGATATTTTCTCTATTTCATTAGATTTTTTTAATATAAATAGGTTTTTACAATCTTTCGATATATTAAATTGTTTTGAATTAAAGTCAAATTGAAATTCTATTTTTGGCTTGTCAAGATCAAAGTTATTCTGTTCATATAAATCATCTGTTTTTTTATATACAGATATACACCTAAAATGGGATACAAATAATTTATCAGTTTTCTTGTTATAAGCTAAGGGGATACCATCAAATCTTTTTTCCGAAATAATACTTAAATCATCTATATTAATTTGTTTTAAAAAGGAATCTAAAGAGCCAGTAATTAATGTATTATTATCTAGCAATTCTAACATTATAATCTCTGAATCGTGAATTTTGTTGCTTTTTATAATATTGGCACCCTTTATTAAATAAATATATCCATTTTCAGAAGTTGCAATAAAGGTTTCATCGTTTAAAGCGAGGAAATTTGAGAACCATGAATTTTTTAATTTTTGAATAATTTCAACGTTTTTGGTGCTTAGATCAATTTTAAAAAGTTCACCGTATATACTAGATGCTAAAATAAATTTGTTATTGTTAAAAAAGTTTACCTTAAATATGCTAGAATTTAGATTAAATTTTTCAACGATTTCCATTTCTTTGATTTTTGTAATTAAAATAGTTCCATCTTCTAAACCTGCAGCTATTAATTTATTATCAGTGGAAAATTCTAAAGAGTTAACCCATGAGGCATGATCAACTATTGAGCCTATTAAATAACCAGTTTTAAAGGAAAAAATTTTTATTTCTCCATCATAACCACCTGCGGTTAACAGGCTGTCATCTTCCGATACAGAGAGAGTTTTTATCCACGAATTCGGTGTATCAATTTTTATTTGATTTTTACCAAAGAAGTCTAAAATAAAAATTTTATTTGATCTTTCAGTACAGGCTATAGCGTCAGTTTTTTTTGAAAAATCAAAGGCAAAGTCTTTATAGTTTTGCATAAATATTTTGTAATCGAAACTTTCAATACCATTATCAAAGTTTCTTAAGTTTCTCAGAAAGCTTTCAGGACTTCTTTCGTATAACATCATATATACGCATAAAGCATCTATGAAGTTTATGCTTTTTTCATTATATGGAAATAAAGAGGGCCTAAAGGGAATTTTTTTACTAAAAATTAACTTATTTGTTTTTATATCTATAATTTTTATAAAGCCATCAACATTCGAACTATAAAAAAGATTTTGGTCTTTGCTACACTTTATCGAATCTACCCAGTTTTGAAATATCTTTAAAGTGCTTATAAGAGTATAATCAAATAAACTATAAATGTTTATTGTCCCGTCGTTAAAGCCTGTAATTAATTTTTTATTTTTCTGTGCAAAACAAATAGATGTTGGCCAAAGGGGAGATGTATCAATTGTGCTTATCGGTTTTTCTGAGTCAATGTCCCAAATTTTTATAGTTGAATCGTATCCACCAGATGCAATTAGGGTGTTATCTTGTGAGAAAGCAAGTGAGGAAATTCTGTTTTGATGTCCTTCAAATTTATAGACTGGTTTTCTGTCTTGAATAGACCAAAGAATGATGTTGCTGTCTCTGCTTCCTGATAAGAGGTATTTTCCGTTGTGGGAGAAAGTAAGTGCAATTATCCAATCTTCATGACCACTTAGGCTGTCGATGGGTTTCTCTTTAAAGATATTCCACAAAAGTATATTAGAATCAAATCCACCAGATGCAAAGTGAATTCCATCTGGTGAAAACGCAGTAATAAATATCCAATCTTTTCTTTTTCTAAGTTTGTTAATAATATTGCCAGTTAGAATTGGAAAACTATCTCCCGCAAAATTTAACAGAGGGATATTTATTACCTTTTCAAAAATGAAATTTATTGCTTTTTTGATCACTGAGCTTTACGGACTTCTTCTGTAGATAATTTATTATACATTATATTGTTTTTAAATAAAAATTTAAATAAATTTGAACCTTATTTTGTTAAATTAGAAAGTTTAAGAAATTTGTGGTTCGAGGTAGTTCATTAACTGTTATAATACTTATTTAAAGAATACAAATTTTATCCAAAGGGGGAAACATGTTAAGGAAAACTAAAATTATTTGTACTTTAGGACCCAGTACTGACGATCCTGAAATTTTATATAACTTTGTTAAAAACGGAATGGATATTGCTAGGTTAAACTTCTCACATGGGGATTATGAGGATCATTTCAGAAGAATTCAAATGGTAAGAGAAATTTCAAAGGAATTAAACAAAGAAGTGGCTTTGATGCTTGACACAAAGGGACCAGAAATTCGAGTAGGAAAATTTAAAAGTGGGTCAGCTCAACTTAAAAAGGGTCAAAAATTCATTTTGACTGCTGAAGAAATTGAAGGAGATAATGAGAGAGTAACAATTACATATCCTGATTTGGTTAAAAAAGTAAAAAAGGATACCGTAATTGTCCTCTCTGATGGTCTTATTTCGCTTTTAGTGGAAGGTGTTGACGATAAAAATATTTATACTACTGTCATGAACAACGGTATATTAAAAGATCATAAAAGGGTAGCAGTTCCAGGGGTATTTTTAGATATGCAGTTTTTGTCAGAAAAGGACATAAACGATATAAAGTTTGGCATAGAGCATGAGATGGATTTTATTGCAGCATCCTTTGTCCAAAATGCAACCAATATTTTAGAGATTAGAAGGGTTTTAGAAGAAGATAATTCTAATATAGATATTATTGCAAAGATTGAGAACAAATTTGGTATTGAAAACATTGATGAAATACTTAAGGTAGCGGACGGAATTATGGTTGCAAGAGGAGATATGGGAATTGAGATACCTAACGAAGATGTCCCCTTGATTCAAAAGGAATTAATAAAAAAGGCTAATAAAGCGGGTAAACCTGTTATTACAGCTACCCAAATGTTGGAATCTATGATAAACAATCCACACCCTACTAGGGCAGAGGCTAGTGATGTGGCAAATGCTATTCTAGATGGGACAGATGCGGTTATGTTAAGCGGTGAGACAGCTGCTGGAAACTATCCTTTAGAGGCTATGGAAATGATGGCCAGAATTGCGTTAAAAACCGAAATGTCTTTGGATTACAAAGCTATTTTTCTATCTAAGGGTTTAAATCAAAAAACTACTACTGATGCTATAAGCCACGCTACAGTTCAGATCTCTCATGAGCTTGACGCTGCAGCGATAATAAGTATTACACAAAGTGGTTTTACTGCCAAGATGGTATCAAAGTATAGACCTAATGCTTTCATAATAGGCGTTTCTTCGGATATTAAAATGGTTAGAAAAATGAAACTGATATGGGGAGTTTATCCTATAAAATGTGACAAAACAAATAATATTGAAGAAATGATAATGGAAGCGATTAGTAAATCGAGTACTTTTAATTTAATAAAAGAGGGTGATCTTGTAGTTATAACTGCAGGTGTGCCTATTGGTACAACTGGCACCACCAATATGATAAGAGTTCATCTGGTTGGCAATATCATATTAAGAGGCATTGGAATTGGTCATAGTTCCTATACAGGGAAAGTTTGTGTTGCAACTACCTTAAAAGATTTCAAAGAGAAGATGAAGCCAGGAAATATTGTGGTAGCAAAAAGTATTAATGAAGAGTTAGCAAAATATACTACTGAAGCTGGAGCGTTAATAGTTGAAGAAGGTGGTCTTACTTCAAATGCTGTAATACTTGGAATAAATTTTAGTATTCCTGTAATAATAGGAGTTGAAGGGGCTACTGAAATTTTGAAGGATGAGACTTTAGTTACGGTAGATGCAGAGAAAGGTTTAATTTATCAAGGTGAAATAAATGTGAGGTAGATTTGGGTTTTTGTGTTAAAATATTAAATTAGATATTGGTAATTAGATATTGAAATTAGCTATTAATAAATAATAAATAATATAATGAAATCAAGTATCATTTATTTTTTACTGTAGAGGTTTGATAATCAAGAGTAATGTCAATTAAGTGATTTACAAATTACCCTGGTTTTGGCCAGGGTATTTTTCTGAGGAAGCGGGTGTTAATATGAAAGAATATGACGTGATAATTGTGGGTGCTGGTCCTGCTGGAATATTTGCAGCTTTAGAGCTAACAAAAAAGCTTGAAGGTAGTTCTGTTTTAGTTATTGAAAAAGGACATGATATATCAAAAAGACATTGCCCAATGAGAGATAGAAAAACTCAGTGTTTGAATTGTTCCCCTTGTGCTCTGATGAGTGGATGGGGCGGCGCAGGGGCTTTTAGCGATGGTAAACTTACTCTGTCTACTGATATTGGTGGGAATCTTGCTGATATTGTAGGTGAAGAAAGGTTGTACAATCTTATATCTTATGTAGATAAGATATGGGTAGATTTTGGTGGAACGCAAGAGGTTTTTTCTCCGAACACGGAAGAAGAAAATGAATTAAAAAAGAAGGCTATTTTGGCTGATCTTAAATATATACCCTTTAGAGTAAGGCATTTAGGAACCGATAAATCTCCGATTATATTACAGAATATGAAGGATGAACTTGAAAAAAGAATAGATATACTTACTTCATCTACTGTTGACGAAATCGTGGTAAAGAATAATAAAGTTGAGGGTGTAAAGATATCTGATGGAACAGTTTATAAAAGCAAATATGTCATAGTATCTCCAGGTAGAGATGGTGCTGATTGGATTTTTAATGAAGCTAAAAGGTTAGGTATTGAAGTACAAAATAATCCAGTTGACATTGGTGTGAGAGTAGAACTGCCTGCAACTATTATGGAACATTTGACGAAAATAACTTATGAAATAAAGTTAGTGTATTATTCTAAACTCTTTGAAGATAAAGTAAGAACGTTTTGTATGAACCCGTATGGGGAAGTTGTAAGTGAGCAAAGCGATGGAGTGATAACGGTAAATGGTCACAGTTACGCTGATAGGAAGACTGAAAATACAAATTTTGCTTTGCTTGTGAGTAAAACATTTACTGAACCATTTAAAGAGCCCATTTCGTATGGGAAATATATTGCAAGACTTGCCAATCTTTTAGGTGGAGGAGTTTTGGTTCAGAGGCTTGGTGACCTTTTGGAGGGAAGAAGGTCTACTAAAGAAAGACTCCAAAAATCAGTAGTTGTTCCTACTTTAAAGGGTGCTACTCCAGGAGATATTAGTTTAGTTTTACCTTATAGACATCTAAAAAGTATTATAGAAATGCTTCAGGCTCTTGATAAACTTGCACCTGGAGTTTATTCTCGATATACTTTACTTTATGCTGTTGAGGTTAAATATTACTCTGCTAGATTAAAGTTGGATTCTGATTTGATGACCCCTATTGAAGGATTGTATGGAGCTGGTGATGGAGTAGGAGTAACAAGAGGTCTGATTCAAGCTTCGGCATCTGGAGTTCTTGTGGCAAATAGTATTGTTAATAAGATAAGAAATCAATTTTGAGGAGGATAAATTATGTCAGATAAAGCTCAAGAGAAAGGCGCAACAAATATTCCGGAACCGTTAGTTTTGCCTAATGTAAAAAAGGTCATAGCTGTATTAAGCGGTAAGGGTGGAGTTGGAAAGAGTACAGTTACTTCACTTTTAGCATGTGAGTTTGCAAGGAGAGGCTATAAGGTAGGCATATTAGATGCAGATGTGACGGGACCCAGTATACCAAAGATTTTTGGAGTTAATAAGAAATTAGAAGTTAAAAACGATAAGTTACAACCTGCTATTTCAAAATTAGGAATTAAGGTTGTTTCGCTAAATTTGCTCTTGCCTTCAGAGGATGACCCAGTAATTTGGCGTGGTCCAATGTTATCAAAGGTTATTAAAGAATTTTGGGAACAGGTTGATTGGGGAGAATTGGATTATCTTTTCATAGATCTGCCACCTGGAACTTCTGACGTTATGATTACAGTTTTCCAGTCAATTCCAGTAGAAGGCGCTATTGTGGTTACAACTCCACAGGATCTTGCATCTTTAATAGTAAAAAAGAGTATGAAGATGGTAAAAAGGGTAAAGAATGGGAAACTATTAGGTATCGTTGAAAATATGAGCTATTTTGTATGTCCTGACAATCAAAAAGAATATTACATATTTGGGGCTTCTAAAGTTGAGAAAATTGCTATGGAATATGGCATAGAGGTCCTAGCGAAGGTGCCTATTGACCCAGTGATGGTTCAAATGGCAGATGAGGGTAAAATAGAAGAATATAATAAAAATGTGTTTTCTCATGTGAAGTTTTAGCTCTTTTTAAATTTTGAAAGGAGAAAAATTATGATTGGTTTTACCAAGCTTCTTTGTGGGAAGGCTACTGTTTCTGATGTGATAAAAGAAAGGAATAAGAAGAGTTCTATTAAAGATCCAAAACTCCTTCAATTTACCACTGAAAATAAGCCACTTGTTGTATGGAACGTGACAAAGGCTTGTAATCTGAAGTGTAAACACTGCTATATAAACGCCGGTGAAAAGTCCTCAAATGAGCTAACTACACAAGAAGCGAAGATATTAATAGACGATTTAGCAAGTTTGGGCACTCCTGTACTTTTATTTTCTGGGGGAGAACCGCTATTAAGAGAGGATATATTTGAATTGGCTGACTATGCCTTTTCAAAAGGTATTAGACCAGTTCTATCTTCTAACGGGACTCTCATAACAAAGGAGGTGGCTCAGAGGCTTAAAGACAGCCATTTTCAATATGTTGGTATTAGTTTAGACGGTTTAGAAAAGGTTCATGACGATTTTCGAGGCGTAGAAGGTGCTTTTAGAAGATCTATAGAGGGTATAAAGAATTGTTTAGAGATAGATTTAAAATCTGGTGTCAGATTTACTGTTAATCAAATGAATTTTAAAGATTTGCCTGATGTGCTTGATTTTGTGGCTGAAAACAATATTCCAAGATTTTGTATGTATCATCTGGTGTACTCTGGAAGAGGCAAAGAGATGCTTGAGCTTGATCTAACAAAAGATCAAAATGTAGAGCTTTTTGACCTTTTGGTGAAGAAGACAATGGAATTTGACAAAAAGGGCGTTGATCTTGAAATTTTGACTACTGACAATCACGCTGATGGTATTGCTCTTTATCTATACCTTACGTCAAATGAGCCAGAGAGGGCTGATGAGATAAAAGAACTACTTAAGATGCATGGTGGCTGTTCGGCTGGTACGAAGTTTGCAAATATTGATAATGAGGGAAACGTACACCCATGTCAATTCTGGCTTCATTATAACCTTGGTAATATAAGAGAAAAATCTTTTTCAGAAATTTGGAAAAACGAAAATGAGCCTCTTTTAAAGAAGCTTCGTAATAAGGAAAAATATCTTAAAGGTATATGCGGGGAGTGCAAATATAACTATCTTTGTGGAGGTTGTAGAATAAGAGCTGAAGTGGTCTATGGTGATATTATGCAGGAGGATCCTGCCTGCTATATAAATAAATTAAAATTTTAAAATTTAATTTAATTTATCTGCTTGAAAGGAGAATGTTTATGTTTCCTATATATAGAGCAAGAAGGATAAGACAAGATGGAATAAGGGAAATGTTAGAAAATCCTTTGATAGCAGTAAAAAAGCTTATGTTACCAGTATTTGTAATGCCAGGTTCGGATAAGGTTGAAGAGATATCTAGCATGCCTGGCGTGTATAGGTATACTGTAGATAGGGTTTTAAATTTTGTAGAAGAAGCGGTTAAAAATGGGATAAAATCTATAATACTTTTTGGAATTTCAGAGATAAAAGATTCAAATGGAAGTTGGGCATCGAACAGTGAAGGAGAGGTACAAAGGTCTATTCGCTTGTTAAAAAAGGAATTTCCTGATCTCGTGGTTGCTGCTGATACGTGTTTGTGTGAGTATACAGATCATGGACATTGCGGCATTGTAAGGGATGGAGAAATTTTAAACGATGAAACTCTAGAAGTTCTTAATGATATTGCGATTTCATATGCAGAAAGTGGTGCTGATATAATTGCCCCTTCTGGGATGATGGACGGGATGGTTTCATCTATTAGAGATGCCCTTGACAGTAAAAGATTCTATAATACGATTATAATGAGTTATTCTGTAAAGTATGCTTCCTGTTTTTATGGACCTTTTAGAGATGCTGCACAATCGGCACCAAAATTTGGTAATAGAAAAACCCATCAAATGAGTCCCTTTTTTGGTTATAATGAGGCCATAAAAGAATCTCTAATAGATGTAGAGGAATGTGCTGATATTTTGATGGTAAAGCCGGGCCTCTCGTATCTGGACGTTTTAAAAACAGTTAAAGATAATGTTCTTCTACCTGTGGCTGTATATAATGTGAGTGGCGAGTATGCCATGGTAAAAGCAGCCGCTATAAATGGCTGGATAGACGAAATGAGTACTGTTTCAGAAATTTTTTATGCTTTTGAAAGAGCTGGAGCAGATATTATCATTTCATATCACTCTTTGGATTATGCGAAGTGGTTAGCTAAAAGAGTTAAGTAGCTTGTTACTTTAAAAGTTCGCTTGAATTTTTTAGAAGGGAGATCTCCTTTGAAGCTGGAAAACAACCAACCAATTTTGTGTTCTTGGAATACGACTCAAGAATGTAACTTAAAATGTGTTCACTGCTACCGTGATGCAGGCGACAAAAAATATAATGAGCTTACTACCGAAGAAGGGAAATCGCTGCTTGATGAGATTAAAAAAGCAGGTTTTAAAATTATCGTATTTAGTGGCGGCGAACCTCTATTGAGGAAGGATATATTTGAATTAACTGAGTATGCAAGTAGCATTGGCTTAAGGCCGGTATTTGGCACTAACGGGACTCTTATTGATAGAGAGATGGCTTTGAGATTAAAGGCTTCGGGGGCTGCAAGGATAAGCATCAGTCTGGATAGCCTGAATGAGTCTCAGCATGATAAATTTAGAGGTGTAGAGGGATCCTGGTCAAGGGCTGTAAAAGCTATGAAAATACTCAAAGAGATTGGCTTGTCTTTCCAGATTAATACTACTGTAACCAAGAGAAATATTGATGAAGTTTTAGAGATCACTGATTTTGCTGTTGAAATTGGCGCTGATGCGCATCACATATTCTTTTTGGTACCTACAGGTAGGGCAGTGGATATTGAGATAGAGAGCTTGAATGCTTTTGATTATGAGGATCTGTTGAAAAAGATATTATTGAAATCAAAAACTGTAAATATAGAGCTAAAGCCAACTTGTGCGCCGCAATATATGAGAATTGCAAAAGTTCTTGGCATCAAGACAAGATTTACAAAGGGCTGCCTTGCTGGTACAGGATACTGCTCAATCACTCCTGAAGGTGACGTATGGCCATGTCCATATATGCCCATAAAAGTGGGAAATGTAAGGGTTGAGAAATTTTCTGAAATCTGGAGAGATGCGCCTTTGTTTAAAGAACTAAGAGAGGGTAATCTTAAAGGAAGTTGTGGGAAATGCAGTTTTAATGATATCTGTGGTGGTTGTAGAGCAAGAGCCCTTTTTTATAATGGAGACTATTTAGGAGAAGAACCCTGGTGTTTGATGAGAAAACAATAAAACTTACTGAGCTAGAGGAGGCCCTTTTAGAAAAAATTCAGCATAACTTCCCTATTGTAAAGAGGCCTTTTGATGAGTTAGGCGCTCAACTGGGGATAAGTGGGCAGGAAGTGATAGAAATTCTTCAAAAGCTAAAATCAAGGGGTATAATCAGGTTAATAGGTGGCGTATTTGATCCAAGAAAACTCGGATTCAAGGGAACACTTGTTGGACTTAAAGTTGATAAGGATTATATTGAGAAGGTAGTAGAAAAAATTAACAGGTGTCATGGGGTGTCTCACAACTATTTAAGGGATCACGAGTATAATCTTTGGTTTACTTTGATAATGCCGTCTAGAGAAGAAATCGATGCTTTTATTGACAGCTTAAGAAAAGAGGAAGGTGTTATAAACTTGGTAGAGCTTCCTGCTAAGAGGATATTTAAAATTGATGTAAGATTCAAGATTAAAGATTAAATTTTATGTTGGTCGTTTGCATATGAAAAATCTATATGATTTAGATAGTATTGAAAAAAATTCTAATGACGTAAGTTTGATACCAGTAGTATCATCGGGTGATTTGTCTGGAATCGGACTCATCTCTTTAATAAAATATCTTGAAAAAAATAGGGACAAAAAGGTTATACTCTTTACAAACAAGGCTTTTTTTGATGATTTGTGTTGTGTTATGGGATCTGAAGTTAATATTCCCCTTTTTGATAGCACGAGGGGTTTTGGGATCGTAGATCTTGACTCTGATTTTGGTATAGAGGTTCTGGGCCAGCCAGATGAGAGGGTAGGGAGGTTTTCATATCAGTGCTTTGTGGAATCATTAAAATTTGTAGAAGAGAAAAACTATAAATTTTATTTAACTTTACCAATAAATAAATATTTGATATCGAAGTCTATAGATAAAAAATTTTTAGGCCATACCGCCTTTCTTGAAGAGAGATATTCGAAAGACGTAAGTATGAACTTCTTTGATGGATTCTATCTTCTAAATCTTCTTTCTCACCACATTCCGCTCAAAGAAGTGTCAGAAAAAATTACATTCGAAAGGTTAAATCTCTCTCTTCAGTCGATTATATATCTTGCAAATATTTTAGATATAAAACCATTAAGGATTGCTATATCTGGCCTTAACCCTCACGCTGGAGAAGATGGGAGTATTGGGAACGAAGAAGAGCTTATTATTAAGCCATTTATTGAATATGCAAGGTCAAGTTATTCTTATGCTGAGATCTTTGGTCCTCTTGCGCCTGATTCAATATATTTTAATTTAAAAAATTTAGATGTCAGGTGTGTGATATCCCTTTATCACGATCAATTTCTGTCTATTATGAAGGCTTTCTCATTCCCAAGGATAATTGAAATAAATACCGGGTTGCCATTCTTAAGATGTACTCTGGCTCACGGGGTAGGATATTCTATAGCAAAAAATCCTCAAAGTGTAGATGAAGGAGCTATAAAGCTGGTATTTGATTTCTATGAAAAATTTACTAATTTCGCAAATATTACTTAAACTATGGCTTTTATAAACTTTCTCAGAAAGATGCGGGAATTATTATGTGATAATGCTTGTATATTCTTCACAAAAAATTGTCCTGACAAATAAGTTAAGGTTACTTTGATGAAGAATTTAGCACCATTAAAGAGATTTGGTCAAAATTTTTTGATAGATCAAAACATTGCAAGGAAGATTATAGAGTCTGCAATGATAAAAGAGGATGACTTTATAGTAGAAATTGGACCAGGAAAAGGTGCTTTGACAAAACATCTTTTAAAACTTTCTAACGACTACTTGGGGATAGAAGTTGACAGAGGGCTCTTTAAGCTTTTGAATGAGGAATATAAGAATGAACTAGCTTTTGAGAATAAAAAAATTATTCTTTCCGATGCGCTTAAAACTGATTTAGGATTTATAGATAGAAGCGTAAATCTGATAGCAAATTTGCCATATAACATTGCATCATTAATAATCGTAAAGATGATAAAAGAGAATATCAAGCTTAAAAGTATGACTTTGATGATTCAAAAGGAGATGGCACAAAGGCTTTTTGCTTCTGCAGGTACAAGGGATTATGGAAGACTAAGCGTACTTATTCAAAATTTTTTTGACGGTAAGATACTTTTTGAAGTTTCAGAAAGTTGTTTTTATCCTAAACCAAAGATAAAGTCTGTAGTAATAAATTTGATTCCAAAAGATGATTTCTTTGAAAAAAGGTTATATTGTGAGGACTTCGAAAAATTTTTGAAGGAAGTTTTTTCTCAGCCAAGAAAGATTTTAAAAAATGTGTTAAGTGAAGAATACATAAGTATTTTTTCAGAAATACAAAAAGATTTGCTGCAGAAAAGACCTGATCAAATAGAACCAAAGACTTATTGGGATATATTTGAACTTTATAAAGGTCAAAGCGAAGGGTGCCTCAAAGATCAATCTCCATAATAAGCGGAGCGTGGTCTGACGGTTTTGGAGTTCTTCTCCTCCTGAGAGAAAGGTCAACTTCTACTCTATTTACTTTATCTAGAAGTGGTCTGGTAACCAATATATAATCTATTCTCATGCCGTTGTTTTTCCATATTTCTCCACCTATATAACTAAACCAAGTAAATCCTGGCTCGGTAGGGTGAAGGTGTCTGTATGTATCTACGAATCCGAAACTTAAAAGCTCTCTTAACGCATCTCTCTCTTCAGGCATTGTGCCTATAGTATCCTTTAAAAGTTCCGGGTCGTATACATCAAGGTCTGTTAAGGCTACATTGAAGTCTCCAAGCATAATGATCGGCTCATCAGGGGTAAAGTTTTCTTTTAGAAATTTGACTAATTTTTTATAGAAGTTTAATTTATAATAAAATTTGTCTGTACCTCTAAGATCGCCGTGAGGGAAATATATGTTCATAAGAGTAAATTTTTCAAATTTTATGAAAAGGGCTCTCTTTTCATCTAATGCTTCCTGAAATTCGTTTTCAAGACGGATTGAATCGAGTTTTGTGCAAACTGCTACACCGTTATATGACTTTTTGCCTAATACAAAACACTTGTAATCAGGAAAGGCGAGATTTGGAAATAGATCTGGTGTACACTTTATTTCTTGAAGTGCTATTATTTCTGGGTTATGCTTTTCTATCAGTAAACTTAGAATGTCAGTTCTACTTCTTATGGAATTTACATTAAAAGTAGTTATAATCAATTTAATCTCCTTTTAAAGAATTGAGGTAATTATGAAAAAATATATTTTAGACGTTCAACTACCAAATATTAATAAGAGACTGAGTTATTATACCAAATCTGATGTAGCTATTGGTAGAGGATCACTTGTAGACGTGCCAATAGGGGAAAAAAGTTTACTTGGGGTGGTAGAAGATGTAAAAGAGGCCTCAGAGGAGGATTTGCTAGAGCTTAAATCTGTTAATTCAATTTACGAGAAGAGATTTTTCAATGAGGACTTATACAGGTTATATAAATTTGTTTGCGAATATTATTTTGCTGCGCCTAACAGCGCACTTGGACTTTTTCCGTCATTTAACATAAAGCTATTAAGCAAAAATAAGGTTAAGATCTCTGAAAAGGGCAGGGAAGTTTTAAATTATTCTTTGCTAATTTCTGATGATCTGAAAGGCTTCTTAGAGCTATTAAATAAGAGAGAATATGATCTTTCGTATATAAAAGGTAAATACAAAGAAACTTATAGATATGCTCTATCTGAGAAACTTATAGATATAGTTAGTGAAACTACTTCAAAAGGTGACAGGGCTAATCTAGATCTGTGTGAAAAGGCTAATGAGATTGATAAATGGAAAAACTTAGCGACTTTAAATGAGGAACAAGCTAAGGCTTTTAAATATTTCAAAGGATATCTAAACAAGTATTGTGAATTGGCTTTGGTTGGGACTACTGGTAGTGGGAAGACTGAGGTATATCTAAAGCTGATTATAAAAGTTTTACAAAGTGGGAAAAATGTCTTGCTTCTTTTACCAGAGATTACTCTTGCGACGCACTTTGTAGATATACTGGAAAAGAGATTTCCTCATCTTGTTCATGTATGGCACAGTCAGTTGGGTAAATCAGAAAGAAATAGACTTTTAAATATCATGCCATATCTAACCGAGAAGATATTTATCGGACCAAGGTCTTTGATCTTTCTTCCCATAAACGATATAGGGCTAATTATAGTAGATGAAGAGCAAAGTGAGAACTATAAGCAAGATGACTTTATAAGATATGATGCAAGAATTCTTGCGAGAGAGAGAGCAAGGAGCAATAATTGTCCGATTTTGTATGTAAGCGCTACTCCAAGCGTGAATCTGGGTAAAAAGATTCTTGAAGGTGAGATTTCATCATACTATCTTTCTAAACGATTTAAAGAGTTTAACTTGCCGAAAATAAAAATTGTTAAAAGACAGAGCTTTTATGGAACATTTAGTGAAGATTTTATAGCCTCTTTAAAGGAAATAAAAGAAAGACAAGAACAAGCTATTATTTTTGTTCCAAGAAGGGGATTTTATCCATTTGTTAGCTGTGCCGATTGCGGAGAGCTGGTAAAGTGTAAGAATTGTGATGTGCCAATGTGCGTTCATATGATAAAAGGGAAAAGGATATACGTATGTCACCATTGCGGGTATAAATTTACGAGAGATCCAGTATGCAAGAGGTGTTCAGGTATAAATTTCAAACAATACGGTGCTGGTTCCCAAAAGATTACCCAAGAGTTAAAAAATCTTTTTCCAAATGCCAATGTAGAGAGGATAGACTCTGATAGTGTAAATACACACTCGAAGTTGAAAGGCGTTCTTCAAGACATATTAGATGGCAAGATAGATTTTTTGGTTGGTACTCAGATCATCACAAAGGGCTTAAATTTTCCAAAAATAAACTTTGTTGGCATACCATTTTTGGAACCTTTAACTTCAATGCCCGACTTTAGGTCATTTGAAAAGCTATATCAATTGTTGGTGCAGGTAACAGGTAGAGCAGGAAGATATTCTATGGAGGGTAAGGTAGTAATTCAGGTAAGCGAAGAGCAACTTCCAATTGTAAAAAAGTTTACTACGATAAGCTATTGGGATTTTTTGCTGGAAGAATTAGAGTTAAGAAAGGAAATGTTTTGTCCACCTTTTAGCCACGAAGTAATTTTTAGATGGAATGGAAAGTTGTCAGAGGTGAAGGAAGAGGCAAAAAGATTTAAAGTGATTTTGAAGGATGTATACAATCTGTTTGACAATGGGGATATAAAAGTAACTGCACCAAAGTTTTGTCCCATTTTGAGATTGCATGGAAATTACAGGATGTATTCTTTAATAAGGTTCAAGGATAATGCTACCAGAAAAGATTTTCTTGAAATACTGTTAAGTAGATATTCCCCAAAAGATAAAAAAATATTTATTGTAGATGTGGATCCGTTGTATTATTTTTAAGAGTAATTGTTAGAGCGTTCTGTTCTGGTAGTTTTTTCGCAAGCAAGATGCTTGCGTTACTATGAAGAACATCCACACGAGCAAGATGCTCGTGTTACTATAAGAGCAATACACCTCGAGCAGGATGCTCAGGGTACTATGGGCAAGATGTCTGTGTTACTATATATAGAAAAATATTACAAAAGCTATTTGTAAAAAAGAAGAAAGCAAAAAATGAAAGAAGATGTAAATATAGTGTTTAAGAGGGGTTATTATGAATAACGAAAAAATCACACTGCAACATCTTGAGACGCATTTATTCAAAGCGGCTGATATTTTAAGGGGTAAAATGGATGCCTCTGAATACAAAGAGTATATCTTTGGCATGCTGTTTTTAAAAAGAGTTTCAGATGTATTTGAAGCTAAACAAGAAGAATTAAAGAATGCCTATGTGAAAAAATGGATAAAGCAAAACCTTACATACCAGCAAAGTTTCCACCAAATAATTTAAAATTAGAGCCCTTTATACAAAAAATAGGTAAAGCTAACAGGGAGATTGCTTTTTTTGATGGCATATTGCAAGGCTTACCTAACCCAGATATCTTACTTGCCCCATTAACAACAAATGAAGCTGTATTATCCAGCCGAATTGAAGGAACGCAGGCAAGCTTTGAAGATGTTCTCCAAGAAGAAGCTGGGATAACTCCCAAAAATATCTCTGATTCTTTAAAAAGTGATATAAAAGAAGTTTTAAACTATAAAAAAGCACTGATATATGGTACAGAAGAAGTTAAAAATAGGCCATTATCTCTATCTCTAATAAAGGAATTACATAAAATTCTATTAACTGAAGTTAGGGGAAGATCTAGATTACTAGGTGAGTTTAGAAAAACACAAAATTGGATTGGTACTTCTGAAACTCCAATCAATAAAGCAAGGTATATACCACCGGATCCTATTATTTTGCCAGAACATCTTGAATACTGGGAAGCTTTTTTAAAAAGAAATGATTATCCTGATAAGATAGTACAGCTTGGATTATTACATGCACAGTTTGAGATTCTTCATCCTTTTGAAGACGGTAACGGCAGAGTTGGGCGTCTTATAATTCCATTGTTTTTGTACTGGAAAAGCTTAATATCAAGGCCAAGTTTTTATTTAAGTGAGTATTTAGAAAAAAATAGAACTTAGTATTACGATAGATTGTTAATCATAACTAAAGATGGCAATTGGTCTGAATGGATAGATTTCTTTTTAACGGCAGTAATTGAACAAGCTAAGATAAATATTCAAAAGGCTCAAAAGCTTTTAAATCTTTACAATGAAATGAAAGATAGATTTATCCAGATAACTAAATCTCAATATGCTATCCCTGCTCTTGATGCGTTTTTTAAGCAACCAATAATAAGCACTACAAAATTTATTCAAATGACAGGCATGCCTAATAGAATGACTGCGAATAATATTTTAAAAAGCTTAATCGAAGCAGGATTAATTAATTTACATAAACCTTCTGAAGGTAGAAAAGCAGCAGAATATGCTTTTAATAGCATAATAGATATTATTGAGAGTAGAGATGTATATTAAATTTGTGTAAAATAAAATATACGCAAACTGTTTTGTGTAAAGTAAAAATATGTTTTGATTTACGCAATTTATTTTGTGTAAAGTTTGTTATAGACAAATATTTTGAGGTGTTTTGATTATGAGCGGAGATAAAAATTTTAAAGAATTTGAGAATTTGGAGGCCTTTATCTAAAATTGTATAAAACAATATAAAACAACCTCTTACAGTATATTTAATAGTCTTAAACTCTGACAGGATATAAACGGTGATGGAATAACAGAAAATGGAGAATTAATAAGCTTATCTGATGCAGGAATAAAATCAATAAGTCTTAATACTACATCAACTAATATAAACCAGGAACCGTTGAGCGTTCTTCATATGCCAGTACATTGACACTGCTGGGTAGCTGTAAAAGCAAAAAATGCACGAGCAAGATGCTCGTGTTACTATAAGAGCAGTAGGCCCCGAGCAGGATGCTCAGGGTACTATGGTTATTTTTGAGGAATGTCGGCATCTTTACAATATAAATAAGCTATCTTACAATGAATAAATCTATTCAGAGTATGTTTTACAGAAAAAAAGTAGATCTTAGTGGTCTTATTTTCAGGAGTAAATGATTAAAAAATTTTTTATTGTCAGCATTTTTGTTTTATTTTTAATATTTTTATTTCCGCTCCTATCCTTCAATGGAAAAGATAGGGGTTATTTGAACTCGGCAAATTCATTTTTGGATAAGAAGGAATATTATAAGGCTATATCGTTTTATAATATGGCTATAGAGTCAAATCCAAATCTCGTTGATGCTTATGCAAATAGGGCAAAGGCGTATTTTGAGTTACACGAGTACGACAAAGCAATTCAAGATTTTTCTAAGGTTATCGAACTAAACCCTAAAAAAGCTGATGCTTATGATGGAAGGGGAGTGTCCTATTACAAAATAGGAAATTATGATTTTGCGATAAGGGATTACCAAAAGGCAATAGAGTTAAATCCAAAAAATGCAAGTTATTATAATAATTTAGGGGTTAGTTATTATGATATGCATGAATTCGATAAGGCAATCAGTGCATATAGCGCTGCAATAGAAATTAACCCAAGTATGTCAGTAGCGTATTTTAATAGAGCTAATGCATACTATGCATTGGGGGATTATGCAAATTCACAAAGAGACTTTGCTAAGGCTAGCAATCTTGATATTGAAAATAGTAAATAACTTTGATATATTTAATAAATATATCAAATTATAAAGGAGGGCTAATGTATACTGCGGTAGGTTTAGCAAACAAGTTAAGAGAGATATATCCAAATTTGGGTGAAAATAAACTAAATTTTAGTGTTGTATTCGAAGAAGACAAAAATGCCTGGTTGATAACCTTCTTTAAAGGAAATTTTAAGAGATATGCATATCTGGACAAAGCCGATGCTGATTCTTGTATGGAAGGCGAGAAGTGTATATATTTAGAGTTTATTATTGATCAGTATTTGAGCATTTTTGAAGAGGAAAACAAAAAATAGTTTTTTCTTGATAGCAGCCGTTAAAGAATTTTAACGGCTGCGTATTTTTTAACTAACTTTTTTTGGGCTGAGCTTTTCTTCTACAAATTTTTCGTCAATTTCAAGGATGCCATTTTGAACAAATGGCGTTGCATCAAACATAACGTCTAACATAATGGTTTCCATTATTGCTCTTAATCCTCTTGCTCCAGTATTTCTCTTTATTGCTTCTTTAACAATATAGTTTAACGATTCGTCAGTAAAATTTAGGGTAATATTATCCATTTCTAAAAGCTTTTTGTATTGCTTAAGTATTGCGTTTTTTGGTTCAGTAAGTATTTTCTTTAACAAATTTTCATCAAGAGGACTTAAAACTGATATGATAGGCAACCTTCCGACTAATTCTGGAATAAGACCAAAATGAATTAGATCTTCTGGTAAAATATTTTCCTGTAATATTTTCCATTTTTCTTCTTCTTCTCTAATTTCTCTTTCTATTTTACTCTTTGAGATAAATCCAATATTTTTTTTGCCAATTCTTGAATATACCTTTTCTTCAATCTTCTCAAACGATCCACCACAGATGAAAAGTATATTTTCAGTATTTATCTGTATAAACTCTTGTTGGGGATGTTTTCTTCCGCCTTGAGGAGGTACGTTTGCTATTGTTCCTTCGAGTATTTTTAAAAGTGCTTGTTGTACTCCTTCACCAGATACGTCTCTTGTTATCGAGGTATTTTCTGATTTTCTTCCGATTTTATCAATTTCATCTATGTATACAATGCCCTTTTCTGCGGCACGGATATCATAGTTTGCTGCTTGAATAAGTCTTAGAAGTACATTTTCGACATCTTCACCTACATAACCTGCTTCTGTAAGGGTAGTAGCATCTGCTATTGCAAAGGGAACGTTTAATATTCTTGCAAGAGTTTGAGCTAGCAAAGTCTTTCCTGTTCCAGTAGGACCAATTAATAAAACATTGCTCTTTACAATTTCTACATCGTTATCATCCTTCTTGTCTTGCATTATCCTCTTATAATGGTTATAAACTGCAACTGATAAGACTTTTTTAACGTTTTCTTGACCAATTACATATTCTGAGAGCTTTTCAAATATCTCTTTGGGCTTTAATTTATTTATTGTGTTATTGTAATTTTCGAGGAGTTTCTCTCTTTCTTCCCTTTCAAGTATTTTGTTTGCAATTTTTATACAGTCACTGCAAATTAAAGCGCCGTTTTTACCTGAGAAAAATTTATCTACTTCTTTTGAACTTCTACCACAAAAGGAACATTTTTGTAAATTATCGTTATTCATATATCTATTATTCTCTCTTTTCAAGAATTTCGTCTACGATTCCGTATTCCTTTGCTTGGTTAGCGTCCATGTAGAAATCTCTTTCTGTGTCATTCTTTATTTTAGTTATGTTTTTTCCTGTATGTTTAGCTAGTATTTGGTTGAGGGTGTCCTTTACTTTTAATATCTCTTTGGCTTGAATGGCAATATCTGTTGCTTGACCTTCTGCACCACCTAAAGGTTGGTGTATGAGAACTCTTGAATTTGGTAAACAATATCTCTTGCCTTTTTCGCCTGCTGCTAGTATAACTGCAGCCATGCTTGCCGCCTGACCAAAGCAAATTGTATTAACAGGTGATTTTACATATTGCATGGTATCATAAATAGCAAGACCTGCAGTTACAATTCCACCTGGACTATTTATATAAAGATATATATCCCTATTAGGGTCATCTGCTTCTAAGAATAGCATCTGTGCTACAACAAGATTTGCAACATCTTCGTTAATGGTAGTTCCTAAAAAAATGATTCTGTCGTTTAAAAGTTTTGAATATATATCATAAACTCTTTCTCCATGTGATGTTCTTTCGGTAACTGTTGGTATAAGAATACCGCTTGAAATATTCATTTTATAAATCACCTTCCTTATTTGTTTTAACTTTTGTTTTCAGCTTCTAAGCTTTCAGCTTCTTGTTCTAATTCTTCACCTGTCTTAGTTTCATCTTCCTCCTTTTCTCTTTCAACGCACATCATCAATAAAGCTGTAAAAACCCTCTCTCTTCTAACATCTGCGATAAGTTGATTCCATATTCTTTTATCATTTTTTAATTCCGAAATCCACTTTTCTAAATCTGCTTCATCTAAACCTGCTTTGTATGCTCTAAGTCTACTTTCAATTTCTGCATCTTCTACTGTTATTTCTAAATCCTTTGCAATTTTTTCAATTATTAGAAGTTCTTCTAGTGATCTTTTTACAGTTTTATCTACAAATTCTGAAAATTTATCTTGTCCGCTATTCAAGGCCTCTACTTCTTCAGCTGAAACTTGTCTATTTTTTATTCTTTTTTCTAAATCATTTATATATTGTTGTTTTTCTAATTGCAGTGCGGTTTCTGGTATGTATATTTTGCTTATTTCCCTTATTTTATCTAATATCTCTTTTTTCTGATTTTCAACTTCTTCTTTAAGTTTGTTCATAAATATTATATTCTTTTGTTCAGCTTTCAGCTCATCTAAGCTATTAACCTGAAAATTTGCTTGGAGATCGATATCAGACCAACTTGACGCTTCTTTTCTTCTTATTGAATCTACTTTTGCTTTTATGTGAGCAATTTTAGACTCTATTTCTATATCACACTCTACTTCTTCTCCAGCCTTTTTCCCAAGTAATGCCTCTCTTAGAGGTTTTAGTCTATCTTTTATATCAGGGTTTATAGAAATAGCAGATTTACCAGTATATTCCTTAATCTCGTTGCCATTTTCATCCTTTGTTTCCATAGTTAACTCTACAACATCTTTTAGTTGTATTTCTCCGTCTTCTACACTATTCCATTTTGCAAAGCTTTGAAGAATCAGGTTTAATTGATTTTCCACTTCTTCATCAGAAACGGATACATTATGTCCTTTAACTTTAATTGACCTATAATCTCCTAATTCTGGATCTGGCCAATATTCAAACACCATCTTGAAATTATAATCTTTGTCCCTTTGGATTTCCGATTCGTCCTCTTTAAAAACGTTATAAAGATTTTTATCGCCTTGTTCTTCTTTTATTTTATTAAATGTTTTTCTTAATAATACTTCCTTTAAGCTTTCAATAATATCTTCATCTTTTATAACCTTTTCTAATATAGCTTTTGGTACTTTACCTTTTCTGAAACCTGCTATGTTTGTTCTACTTGCAATTGCGTCAAAAGTTTGTTTCCATTCTTTTTCTATCTCTTCCTTTGGAAACATTACATTAAATTCAACTTTTGTTGATGATTCGTATGTTTTTGAATAATCCAACCTTATATCCTCCTAAAAAATAGTTTTTAATTTTATATTTTGATTATACCTTCAAAAACCATAGTAGCAGTTGCAGTCATGAATACATTATTCAATTCATATTCTATATGAAGAATTCCACCAGGTAAATGAATATTTACCTTTCCATTAGTAAAGTTATTCAATTTTGCAGCGACAGCAGTAGCACAAGCTCCAGTACCACACGCTAAGGTTTCACCTACTCCTCTTTCCCAAACCCTAAGCTCTATATCGCTTTTTGAAATTACTCTTGCAAATTCCACATTAGTTTTTTTTGGAAACCAGGGCGAATGTTCAACCTCTGGTGCAATACCTTCTATTGGAAAGTTTTTTAAATCGTAATCCATAAAGATCACAGTGTGAGGGTTGCCCATTGATACACAAGTTACATTTAGAAATGTCTTATCATTTATTTGAATTCTTTGATTTATAACAGAATCCTTTCCTTCAAAACCTACTATTGGTATCGATTCTGGTTTTAAATTTGGAATACCCATATCTACCTTAACCAGTGACTCTTTACTATCAGACTTTATAATTTCGGGTATAATAATGCCAGCTAGCGTTTCTACTTTTATTTTGTTTTTGTCAACTATATTCATATCCTTTGCTAGTTTTGCGAAACACCTGATTCCATTTCCACACATTTCTGCTTCGCTTCCATCTGCATTAAAAATTCTCATTTTCAAATCTGCTTTATCAGAAGGAAGCATAAGAATTATGCCATCAGCACCAATTCCAAAATGTCTATCGCATAATTTTTTGGCTATTTCGGAAGGGTTGTTTTTTTCTACAACTTTAGACTCTTCTGGCAAAAGCATAACAAAATCATTGCCTGTTCCGTGCATTTTATAAAATTTCACGAATCTAATTCCTCCTCAATTCTTTTTATTAAGTAATTTGCACTAATATTATAATCTATGTTTTCAATCCATTCTGCATTCATTTTTCTAAACCATGTCATCTGACGTTTTGCAAAATTCCTTGTATTCTTTTTTATAAGTTCGATTGAATCATTTAAAGATAAATTGTTAATTAGATAATCTATTATTTCCTTATAACCATAAGTTTGGAATGCTTTTGTATTTATATCATATTTGCTAATAAGAAATTTTACTTCATCGATAAGATTGTTTTGAATCATTAGATCAACCCTTTTATTAATTCTCTCGTAAAGCGTTCCTCTTTCAATGCTTAATCCGAAAACTTTATAATAATACTTATTGTATGAATTCCTGGCTGCTTGAGAAAAAGTTAGACCTGAGACTTCATAAACCTCTAAAGCTCTTATTATTCTTATTTTGTCAACTGGTGAAATTGTTTTGGCATATGCTGGATCTATTTCTTTTAGTTTTTGATATAAATATTCAAAACCTTTTTCTAAGCCAATTCTTTTTAAATTACTTCTTACCTTTTTGTCTTTTGTACCACAGGCAAAATTATATCCTTCTATCAGACCCTTTAGGTAAAGGGCAGTACCTCCTACAATCAGAGGTATTTTTGATCTGCTAATAATATTTTCAATTAAATCTAAAGCTTTTGTTTGAAAGATAAAGGCATTAAATTCTTCATCAGGGTATATTATGTCTATTAGATGGTGTGGCACGATTTTCAATTCTTCCTTGGTTGGCTTTGCTGTACCAATATCCATATATTTATAAACCTGTCTTGAATCTGCTGAGATTATTTCTATTGGTAGCTTTTGTGCAATTTTGAGAGAAACGCTAGTTTTACCAGTACAAGTTTGTCCCAAAAGGATAAAAACCTTTTTCACAATTGTTATTCTATTACTGCAAGAATAGCTTTGCTTGGCAAAATTAGATATGAGTTTCCTTCGTAATTTATTTCAAAACCCATATCTTTAGCAAATATTACTTGATCTCCTACTTTTACCTTTATTTCTGTTGAATCTCCAATGGCTATTACAAGCCCTTCCTTTGGGCTTTCTTTGACAGTCTCAGGTATAAGAATGCCTGATGAAGTCCTATCACTCGGACTCATAACCCTTACAAGTACCATATTATCTAGAGGTCTAATTGTCAATTTTGATCAGGATCCTTTCTATTTCGTCAAAATCAGAATAATATTTATCCCTAAATTTTAATATTGGCAAAGTTTCAGTACCAATCTTCTTAAATATTTCCTTTATTCCAAGTTTCTCTGAACTTTTACAATATATATTATAAATTGAAATAACTTCTATATCTAGACCCTTTTCATTAATGAGCTTTTCTAGTTTTTGACAATATTTATTACCTGGAAAGGTGTATAGTATTGGTTTATTTGTCATAATTATCACTAACGATCATAGTTCCAACGCCTTCTGGTGTAAGTACTTCAAGCAAAAGTGAATGTGGTTCCCTTCCGTCAATGATATGTACTGCTTCCACTCCAGATTCGATAGCCTCTTTTGCTGATAAAGTTTTTGGTATCATGCCCTTTGAAAGCACTCCTTCTTCTATTAGATTGTCTATTTCTGAGGTTTTTATTTTTGACAGGATTGTAGTTGGATCATCTTTATTTAACAATATTCCTGGCACGTCCGTAAGATATAAAAGTCTTTTTGCTTTAAGAGACGAAGCGATCTTGCCTGCGACAAAATCGGCATTTATATTTAAAGAATTGCCGTCCTCATCATACGCTATTGGAGACATTACAGGTACGTAGTTTGAATTTACAAGAGCAATAATTAGAGATGGATTTATATCTATAATTTCTCCTACAAAACCATATTTTTCGGATTTTTTCTTTGCTAGTATAATTCCACCGTCTTTACCACATATTCCTACTGCCTTTCCTCCATAATTTTGAATCTTTGCAACAATATTTTTATTTACTTTACCAGAGAGTATCATTTCGGTTATTTCCATAGTTTTTGAATCGGTAACCCTTAAACCTTCTATGAATTTTGTTTCTATATTTAGGATTTTTTGCCAACGAGAAATTTCAGGTCCTCCACCGTGTATAAGTACTATCTTTACTCCAAGATAGCTAAGCAATACAATATCCTGAAAGAGCGCTTCGTTTACATCTTCTGCCTCTAAAATTGATCCACCGTATTTAATTACAAGTACCTGATTGTTGAACTGCTTGAAATATGGCAGGGCTTCGATGATAATCTTTGCTTGTAACTTTTTGTCGAACAATTTTCACCTCACGTTGAATATTCTGAATTTAACTTAACATAATCAAAGGTCAAATCGCAACCATAAAAGGTAAAGCTTTTATCGCCACTATTATTGTAAATTTCTATTATAACTCTTTCATTATCTGAAATTTTTTTGCTAAGACTTTCTTTGTCAAAGTTGATAGGCCTTTTATTGTAAACTTCTGTGTCAAAGATCTTAATTGAAACAGAGTCTTCATCGATTAGGTTTGTATTGCCTGCTGCACAAAGGATTCTTCCCCAGTTTGGGTCTGAACCGAAAAACGCACATTTTACAAGCGTTGATTTAGCAATGTTTGATGCTACCTTTTTTGCATTTTCTTCATTGGCGAAACCAATTGCTCTAACTTCTAGAATTTTTGTAGAACCCTCACCATCCCTTACCATATCGTTTGCTAATTTTATACAACATCGATTTAAGGCTTTTTCAAATTCTATTATTAAATTGTCTTCTCTATTATTTATTGTATTTTCTGGGCAGCTCATATCAGTCATAAAAAAAACTGAATCATTAGTAGATGTGTCTCCGTCAACTGATATGGCATTAAAACTTTTATTTACACAATTAATGAACATTTCTTTGAGGATTTTTTCGTCAGCATTTATATTAGAAGTTATAAAAACGAGCATAGTGGCTAGATTGGGGCATATCATGCCACAACCTTTTGCGTAAGCTCTTATATAAATACCACCGCATTCTTTCGAAGATATGGTTTCAAAATATTCTTTTTCAAATCTATCTGTGGTCATGATTGATTCTTTAAAGTCTAAGTGATTGTTTAAGGTTAATCTATCTACTAATGCTGGAATTTTGCTTATAATTTTACTTTTATCCAATCTCACTCCAATTATGCCCGTAGAAGCCAAAAGTACTTCATCTTCCTCAATTCCAATTAGATCTGAAAAATTTTTTGATATTTCAATTGCATCGTTGAACCCGTCAATTCCAGTTGCTGCATTTGCATTTCCTGAATTAACAAGTATTGCCCTTATGAATTTATTTTTATTTAGTCTCTTTTTTGAAATTTTTACAGGTGCTGCTGCGACGCTGTTTTGAGTAAAAACAGCAAAAGTTAGGGCTTTCTTTTTACAAAAAATAGCTCCGAGGTCTTTTTTGCCTGATAATTTTAAACCACAACTTACTCCTGCGAAACTGAAGTTTTCTTGAAGGTTTGACAATTCTATATTACCTCCGGCAAATTGGTCAATGATAAGTTTTCAGGAAAATCAAAAATAATATTTAAATTTTGTACAGCTTGCCCTGATGCACCTTTTATTAGATTATCAATAGCGCTGAAGATTTTTAGAGTCTTGTCTGAAGTTTTACAAATATTTATTGCACATAAATTACTGGACTTTACCATCGCGGTACTTGGAAGATCGCCGTCAAGCACTCTGATGAACATCTCGTTTTTATATTTTTCGTAATAAAGTTCTTTTATAGTTTCTTCACCAGGAAGATTTTCTTTAAAAAATACATAAATGGTTGAAAGAATACCTCTTTGCATAGGAATAAGATGGGGTGTAAAAATTAAATCAGGGGCTTTACTAGAAATTAATTTTATTTGTTCGTTCATTTCTGGTTGATGTCTGTGAAATCTAGCTGCATACGGCTTTACGCTTTCATTAATTTCGCAAAAGAGATAATCTTTAGCAATTTTTCTTCCCGCTCCACTCACACCAGATTTTGAATCTGCGATTATGTTCTCTATGCTTTCTTTAAAATTAACTATTATTGGATATAATCCTAATAAAACGCTTGTAGGATAGCAACCGGGATTACCAATAATTTTGGCTGTTTTAATTTTTTCTCTATTTATTTCGGGTAAACCGTAAACTGATTCTTTCAATATTTCAGGACAGTTGTGTTTAATGTTATAAGTTCTTTCGTAAATTTCTTTTTCTTTAAATCTAAAGTCTGCTCCAAGATCAATTACAATTATATTGTTATTCGCTTTTATTAGGTCTATTACAAATTTTGAGGTTTCTCCTGCGGGTAGGGCTATAAAACAGGCATCTAAATCTTCTGCGACCTCTGGCACTGTAGGACCGAGCACTAAGTCAGTATTAAAGGATGGAAACAACTTTTTATAACTTTCTCCACTATTTGAATGTGATGATAGATATTTTAAATCCACAAAAGGATGATTCGATAAAATCCTAAATATATTTAAACCAGCGTATCCAGTTGCACCAAATATGCCAACTCTAATTTTTTTCATAAAGCCTCCCATAAAATATTTAAAAACATTATGAAGGACAATTCACTATTGAAATAATAGGCCTTCTTATAATTATATTTCATAAAAATCTTAAAGATAATTATAATAAATTTTCAAAGGAATCAAAGTAAAAAAAGCTTGTACGAACATTTTGTATTTCTTCTTTTTCCACCTTTAACCAAACATTTTTAATCCCTGCATTTTTTGCCTGTATTAGGTTTTCTTCAAGATCATCAATAAAAAGAGATTTTTTCGGATCAAATTCGACATGCCTTTTTAAGTTCTTCCAAAAGTTAATATTTTCTTTTGGGTATCCCAAGTCAAAACAAGTTATTATCTTATCAATTTGTCTTTTAATGTGAATCCTTGAAAGTTTAATATTAAGCGTTTTTTTATGTGCGTTAGTTAAAATAAAGATTTTCTTGTTATTTTTCTTTGCAGATAAAAAGAATTCATATATTCCTTTTGATGGCTTGATTAAATGTGAAATGGAGTGCGTAAGTTTTTCTATATCAAGGTTCAACTTTGAGGACCAGAAATCTATATCAGACCAACAAAGTTGACCTTTATAAGCGTTGTACATGCTATAAAGCTTTCCTTTTGATTCTTCTATTGAAATATTGTTTTTAATTGAATATTGTAAAGGAACGTATTCTGTCCAAAAATAATGGTCAAATTCTTTATGGACTATTGTTCCATCAAAATCTAAAAAGATATGTTCAATGTCATTATTAATAATATTTTCAGACATAGATACTTTCCAACTCTTTACTTAGAATCATCTCTGCAATAGTTTTTTTGAACTTAATTTTTATTGGTTTGTTTATTCTTTTTCTAAAATCTATTTCTAACAGGCTTAAATTTTTGAAGAATGGTGTTCTATCTAAAACATATGGAAATTCTAAAAACTTTGAAGCTAAAACTTCACATCCTTTATAGAAATCGATTCTACCGTTAGGGAAAACAAGTTTTGAGGGAATACCATGAATTCTACAAATCATAGGTCGATATTCATATATCATACAAAGCCCATCTTTGTTGGCTGGACACATCATTTTAAATTTTTCTTTTCCATTGTAACTCTCTTTTGAGAGCAAGTATTTTCTAGAGTTTTCAAGTATTAATAGCTTCTTATCATTTTCAAGTTTTGATAAACCGTATTGTAAGATAAATTCCTCAACAAATGTGTAATGATAAAATAACGTGGTACAACAATTCGAAGTGCAACCAAAACAGCTAAAATCATAATATCTTCCAATTTTTTCAAATTCATCTTCTACTTCTTTATAAAGCTTTTCAATACTGTTTAGTATGTCTTTCATTTTAATAATTTAATTGCCTCATCAACCAAATTTTGAAAATTTTTTTTCACAAAAAAACCATTTATAAAATATAAGAAATCAAGGTTATAAGAATCACTTTTAAAATTCAAAATATATTCTAAAGACTCTTTGAAACCTGTTTCTATAGATGCTATAATGGCGTAGCCTATGGTTTCTTTATCTCTTGAACTAAAAGCTTTTAAAAAGTTATCTTTATGGAATTCTACATCTTCCAAAGCTCTCTTTCCTACCTTAGCTATAGCCCATAAAATTGGTTTTTTTAGTAACTCTTCATCAAGAGCGGTCATTGCTATTGAAAGATATGGATCTTTTAAAGAAGGAATGTGGGTTATTATCTGTGCTATGGCTGGTGCTGAGCTCCAACCTATTCCTCCAGATTCATCATTAAGGGACCATAAAAGAGTTCTTATAAATACCCTTACCTTGTCTTCATTATTCTTATTCCATAAATCCTTCATATACAATCCAATAGCTTCTACAGTTCTGTATCTTATTAAAAGATTGGGATCATATAATCTTGATTTTAAAAAAGTCCAAAATCGTCTTTCTTTATTACAAAGCAAGACGATTTTTTCATAATTTCTATTCTTTAACAGTTCTAAAATTATTTCCATAAATGTTATTATTAGTAAAAAGTATTTTAACATAATTAGTATACTTTGATATAAAAGAGGAGGCTTTTGATGATTAGAAAAGCAGTTTTTCCTGTTGCAGGGATGGGAACTAGATTTTTGCCAGCTACAAAAGCATCTCCAAAAGAAATGCTTCCACTTGTGGATAGACCACTAATTCAGTACGTGGTAGAAGAAGTTTTACAATCCGGTATTAAATATATGATATTTGTTACAGGCAGAAATAAAAGGCCTATTGAAGATTACTTTGATGCCTCTTGGGAGCTTGAGTCCATTTTAAGGGATAAAGAAAGATCCAACCTTTTGGCTGATGTAGACAAAATTCGTGATGATGCTGAATTTATTTATGTTAGACAACCAAAACCTCTAGGTTTGGGACACGCAGTACTTATGTCTTCTGCTGTAATCGACAATGAACCATTTGCAGTAGTTCTTGGGGATGACATAATAAATTCTGATATTCCAGCTTTAAAACAGTTAATAAATGTATATGAAAGGTATAATAGTCCTGTTTTAGCTCTTGAAAGGGTTCCTGAGGAAGAGGTAAGTAATTATGGCATAGCTCTAGCAAAGCCTATTCCGGATGATGAGAGGGTACTGAAAATTAACGATCTGATTGAAAAGCCTGAGATTAATGAATTTCCTTCAAATTATGCAGTAATTGGAAGGTATATTCTCGTCCCGGAAATTTTCGAAATTTTGAGAGAAACGAAACCGGGTAGGGGCGGCGAAATACAATTAACTGATGCTCTCAGAACATTATGCAGTAGAAGGTTGGTTTTGGGAGTGGAGATTGAGGGAAAACGATACGACTGTGGCTCAAAGATAGGTTATCTTAAAGCCACAGTCGATTTTGCATTACAACATCCTGAATTTAAGGTTGAGATGAAAGAGCACTTGAAACAAATATGTAAAGATTTATAGATTTCTTAGGACTTCGTTTGTGAATTCTCTTGTTCCAACAACGTTTTTCATTTTTAGATCGGGAGTACCTATTTGCCTTTCCAAGGTTTTTTCTACAGCGTTTTCTAAATCTAGTGCGATATCATCCCTATTGAAACTCAATCTTAACATTAAAGCGATTGAAAATATTGTTGCTATAGGGTTTGCCATGTTTTTTCCTGCAATTGACGGTGCAGATCCATGAACAGGTTCATATAAAAATGGCTTGTTATCTCCTATACTAGCGGAGGGCAAAAGCCCGAGGGAACCAACTAAAGCAGCAGCTTCATCGCTTAGTATATCTCCAAAAAGATTTTCAGTTATTATTACGTCAAACTGGTTAGGATCGTATATCATTTGAAGCGCGGCATTATCGACATATAGATGATTTAACTTTACTTCTGGATAAGATTTTGAAAGGTTTTCTACTACCTCTCGCCACAACCTTGAGTTTTCAAGGACATTTGCTTTATCAACGGATGTTAGGTTTTTCTTTCTAGACATAGCCAGATCAAATCCAATTTTTGCAAATTTTTCAATTGTAATTGAGCTGTAAGACATTGTGTTTATTGCAACTTTTGAACCATCTGGTTGAGTGTAAATTCCTCTTGGTTCACCAAAGTAAAGCCCTTCAGTTAATTCCCTTAATATTACTATATCCAAACCTTTGTCTACTGTTTCGCATTTTAAGCAGGAAAGATGCGTTAAATGTTTTGAAAGCTTAATTGGTCTAATGTTGCAAAAAACGTTTAAGCTTTTCCTTAACTTTAATAATCCTGCTTCAGGCCTGAGGTTTGGAGGATTGTTATCCCATTTTGGTCCTCCAACAGCTATTAAAAAAACTGCATCAGAATCTTTACATTCCTTTAAAGTATCCAAAGGTAATGGATCTTTAAAGGAATCTATTGCGTTTCCTCCAATCGGAAGTTCATTTAATTCAAAAGAAAGGTTATACTTTTCTTCAATTTTATTTCTAAAAAGTATAACTGTTTCTTTTAAATCTTGACCAATTCCGTCTCCAGGTAAAAATGCAACTTTATACATTTTTTATACACCTGCCTCTAAACGATTTTTGGTAAAGTTAAAGAGTCCGCCTATTTCTACAAGGTTCAGTAAAAATTCTGGATAAGGATCAAATTTATATGTCTTGTTTTTAGTCTTATTCACTAGTATTCCTTCTGATGCGTTTATAGACAAAAGGTCTCCTTCTTCAATTGATCTTAAATTTTCACTCGTTACAAAAATTGGAAGACCAACGTTGATGGCATTTCTAAAGAAAATTCTTGCAAACGAGTTTGCAATTACTGCACTTATGCCAGCGCCCTTTATAGCTAATGGAGCGTGTTCCCTTGACGATCCACAACCAAAATTGTTTCCTGCAACTATTATATCTCCTTTGTTCATCTCGTTTATAAAGTTTGGTCTTAGGTCTTTAAATAAGTTTTTGCCCAATTCGATTTCATTGGTTTCCGCGAGATATCTTGCTGCTATTATAAGATCTGTATCAATATTGTTTCCAAAAACTCTTGCAGCGCCCTCTAATATCATTTACATTACCTCCTCAGGTGAAGTTATATATCCTGTTACGGCAGATGCTGCAGCAACAGCAGGTGAAGCGAGAATAACCTTGCTTTTAGGATGTCCCATTCTTCCTATAAAATTTCTGTTAGTGGTAGAAACACAAACCTCATCTTCTGCAAGTATGCCCATATGTCCACCTAGACATGGTCCACAAGTAGGGGTAGAAACTGCTGCGCCAGCTAAAATAAACTTTTCTATTAGACCTTCTCTTAAGGCTTCAAGATAAACCTTAGGACTTCCTGGCAAAATAATTACCCTGAGACCATCTTTTACCTTTTTATTTGTTAATATTTCAGCGGCAATTCTTAGATCTGAGATCCTGCCATTTGTGCATGAGCCTATTACAACTTGATCAACAAAAGTCTTTTCTAACTTGTTTATGCTTGTAGTATTGTCTGGAGAAAAAGGTAGCGAAACAGTATAATCTAACTTACTTAAATCAATTAAGGTGCTTTTCTCATAATTTGCGTTCTTATCTGCTTCAATGTAGTCAGGTATTTCTATATTTAACTCTTTAAAATAGTTTTCAGTAATTTTGTCATAGTTAAATATTCCAGCCTTTCCTCCACACTCAATTGCCATATTTGAAATTGTGAATCTATCGTCTATAGAAAGATTTTCTATTCCTTCTCCACAAAATTCAAGGGCAAAGTAATTTGCTCCTTCTACACCAATCTTTCCTATAAGGTGAAGTATTACGTCTTTTCCGCCAATCCATTTTTTTTGTTTGCCTACTATCTCTACTTTAAATGACGGTGGCACTCTAAACCATGTATCTCCTGTTGCCATTGCCATTCCAGCATCTGTAGATCCTACTCCTGTAGAGAAGGCATTCAAAGCACCATAAGTGCAAGTGTGTGAATCAGCTCCAATTATTAAATACCCTGGACGAGCTAGGCCTAATTCAGGAATCATTACGTGTTCTATTCCTACATTGCCAGGTTCGTAGAAATGCTTAATATTTTGTTCCCTTGCAAAATTTCTTAACATTTTTACATTTTGAGCTGATTTTATATCTTTGTTAGGAGTGAAGTGATCGCATATTATTGCTATTTTATCCTTATCAAAAACACTGATGTTTCCTAATTTTTGAAATTCCATAACGCTTAGTGGTCCTGTGATATCGTTCACTAGAACCATATCTAATTTTGCAAGAGTGTAATCACCTGCTTTTACATCCTTTTTTGAATGCTTAGAAAAAATTTTCTCTGCAATAGTTTTACCCATTTTTAACTCCCTTCTGAAAAATCCTTTTTTAATTTTCACTTTTATTATAAAATGAAAAAAATAAATTAAATAGGGGAGAAATATGCCATTCGAAAAGATAGAAACGCCATTGGAAGGTTTACTCTTAATAAAGTCAAAAAAGTTTTTTGATAATAGAGGATACTTTCAAGAGATTTTTAAAAATTCTGATTTTAAAGGCTTGGGAATTGATTTGGATTTTAATCAAGATAATTTATCCTTTTCAAAAAAGGGAGTTATTAGGGGTTTACATTATCAGAAGAAGCCCTATGGGCAGGCAAAACTAGTGAAGTGCGTTTATGGAAGCATATTTGATGTTGTGGTAGATGTTAGAAAAGAATCTAAAACCTTTGGTAAATATTTTACAGTTATTTTACATGATAGTGATGATTATCTATTTTTTGTACCAGATGGTTTTTTACATGGTTTTTGCGTTTTAAGCGATTTTGCAATTGTTTTATATAAAACTTCTGCAGAATATTCTCCAGAAAGTTCTAGCGGTGTAAGGTACAACGATCAGTTCTTAGCCATACCTTGGCCTATAGAAACGCCAATTATTTCGCTACAGGATCAAAAATTAAAGTCTTTTAAAGAAGAATTTTTAGAGTGATTTTAATTATTACTTTATTAATTTTGTAATATAATGTATTATTATAATTAAATTTGAGGAGGAAATAAGATGCAAGAGAAAAAAGCAATAAATGATAAGCTATTTGAAATGTTAAATCAGGCCATTGCTAGAGAAATTCAGGTTAGTATCCAGTACATGTGGCAGCATATACAGGCCAGAGGCTTTAAAGGAAAGATTGTTGGTGAAGATATGAAAAAGATATCTATTACAGAAATGAAGCACGCTGAAGACATTGCTGAACATCTTGTCTCGTTGGGCTCAATTCCAACTACTAAACCAAATACTATAGAAGTGGGATCTTCTTTGAAAGAAATGCTTGAACTTGACATTAAAGCCGAAGAAGAAGCTATAAAACTTTATAAAGAGATAATTAATTTTGCAAAGGAGCAAGATGATTTGGCTACTAAAAGACTCTTTGAAAAAATCTTGTTAGAAGAAATGGAACATCTTCAGTTGTTTGAGAACTATCTTGTAGATTAGTATTAAAATTAAAATTCTTTAAAGGGAGCATTTTTGCTCCCTTTTTTTTGTTTCTTTTTTAATAATAAAATCGTATTCTATTTAGTGTAAATAATATATACTCTAAATAAGTAGAATAAAGGTGATTGTATGGGGTGCTTTCTAATAAATGGACTCAGACTTAATTTTAAGGATAAAATCGGGAGACCAAAATGCTTTTAGAGATCTATATAATAAGTATAGTAGCTTTATATATACTCTTTCCTATAGATTGTGCGGTTCTTCCGAAGAGGCAAAGGATCTTGTGCAAGAGTTTTTTATTAAGTTTTATAACAATATAGATAAATTTGATATAAATTATCCTTTTATACCATGGTCAAAAAGGGTACTAACAAATTTATATATAGATAAAAAAAGATCAAAAAAGGAATACGTATCATTTGAAGAATTAACTTCAGAAGATGACGAAAGGAGTTTCGATCCGGTAGATAACTCTTTATTGCCCGAAGATATGATTATAAGATTTGAAAATAAAGAAGCTATTGAGAAAGCACTTTTAAAGCTTCCAGAAATTTACAGAGTTGTTATAGTTTTATTTTATCAAGAAGATTTAAGTATCAAGGAGATTTCGAATATTTTGTCGGTTGATGAGGGTACGGTTAAAATGAGAATTTCAAGAGGTAGAAAAAAACTTTACAGGGAGCTAAGCACATATGAGGTGTGATGAATGCAGAAAACTTATAGAACTTGAAGAGCTTGGAATGATTACTTCCAAGCAACTATCTGAATTAGAAACTCATATTGCAAATTGTCCCGAATGCTTATATTTGAGGCAAAGATCCCAAAGACTAACGAACTCTCTTAAGAACTTGCCTATTTTGAGCCCACCAGAGAATCTTTTTTCATTGATCCTATATAGAATTGAAAAAGAAGAATTTATAAAAAATTGTATAACTTTCTTTGTCTTTATGTTTTTTGCACTTCTAATTGGTTCTGTTTTTCTAAATAATATTAATTATTCTATTTTTTCTGTTGAGATAGAAGAAAGCGTTTTTTATATCTTTTCACTTGTTTGGGAGATTTTTTGTAATAATATCTTTTTGATTTACCTTTTAATAGGT
>NZ_JBRCUV010000043.1:0-39126 GCF_053498235.1 Thermodesulfobium sp. | reverse complement strand
TACCCCCAAATGCGCCAACTGTTGCCATAATCCATCCGTTCCAAATTGACCAAAGAAAATATACCACAGCATCAATCTGTACCTTTTGATCTCCAACCTGAAGCCAATCAACTGGAAAAATCATAAATCCTCCTTTCAGAATCAATAATAAATTTAAAAAATTATTTAGTTTGCATTTTCACCCTTTTTAAATACTATCAATGGACAATTTTTACATACGTCTGAGCCAGGAAATTCATCTCCTGGCTTTACTATGGAAAGGCTACCATATTTTTCAACTCTTTCCTTGAACCAGGAAATCAAATTAGCTATGTCTTCACCCGGGATTACTACGTTTGTCTCACCTCTCTCGGTCTTGCCAGAATTGTAGCTACCGCTGCAAGCAGGATGTGTGGATGCAAGCTTTGTGTTATAAGCATAAACGTTGCCAGCACAGGCCGCAGAATTCATCGTAACACTTGGTCTCATTGGGTGAATATCTCTCATTGCCATCCAACCCACACTAAGTTGATACGCCTGCATATTGTCACAGTAGAAATGAACCACATCAGGATCAAAATAAGTCTTCCCAAGCGGTGAAAGAACGATTGCCTTTAATTTCCCCTCCTCCAACCTTGGCTTTGAAAGAAGAAATTTTTCAGCTTGTTTCATATCTCTTACATACTTTAGATGACTCTTAATTTCTGCTTCGTCAAAACCCTTCCACCCAAATACATACGCAGCGTTAGAACAACCCAGCCCATTCTTTTCTTGAAGAACTGTAATTCCCTTCATTCTTGGACCTATTTCAGCCTGACAAAACGTAAGAGGCTTATTAGGTATATAAAAATCTTTCACATTTTTCTTGAAATCTTGTAACTCCTCATCTTTAAAAATAAATTTTACTGCAACGGGCAAGTGCATAAATCTGAATTCTTTCATTAAAAAATCTTGGGCATCAGAATAGTTTTGCATAAGTCCTCCTCATTTATTAATATATTTAATAAATAAATTATTATTACTTATAAACAACTTGTCAGTCACAATTATTACTATAAAATGTCATCTATGTTACACTATAACTATTTAGTAAAATATATTTATAAATTAATTGTAATGAGAGGGAAAAGACTTGGATAGTATTTTGCTCTTAGACAAAAAACTTAAAGAATTCACAGAAGAAGAATGGACTAAACTTTTTGAGAAAGCTATTTTAATAAAACTCCCAAAAGGATCTACAGTTTTTTCTGTCAATGAAAGACCTCAGGGCGTATTTATCATTAAATCTGGGTGGGTAAAAATATCAAGAATTTCTAAAGATGGGAGAGAATCCGTTGTTGGTTGTATAAGAAATCCGAAAGAGATTATCGGGTTAGCCGAGGTACTTTTAAATAAAAACAGAACCTGTAATGCAGTTGCTATAACTGACATCGAAATAGGTTTTTTAAGAACTGAAGATTTTTACAATATAATAAAAGAAGACTTTAATATTGCCTTAAAAGTAATGAGACTTCTTGCTGAACGTATGAGAGAAGCTGAAGAGAATGTGCACAACCTAAGTTCAAATTACGTCTCAAAAAGACTTATCTCTTTTTTATATAAAGCCTCTTTCAAATGGGGGATAGAAGATCTTGACGGAATAAAAATACCCCTCAATCTTACGCATGAAGAAATAGCTCAAATTGTGGGGACAAGTAGACAAACAGCAACAAAAGCACTCAACGCGCTACAAAAAAGAGGTGTTATAAAACTTGAAAAAAGGCAAATTAAGATTCTAGATATAAAAAAGCTTGTAGCTCCTTTCAGATAAAAATTCCTATCTTTTTCGAGACATAGAAAGAAGTCGCTTACGAAATACTATTATTCTCTATTTTAGCTATCTGATGCAACAAATAACGCTAGCAAAGCTACAATCACTTTCCTTTCGGCACAAGAGTTCTTTTGATTCTAAACATAAAGAACAAGTAATCTATACCAAATTTTAAAAGCTCTTCGTCGCTTCTCTTTATCAACTCAATTCGCTCTTCACTTACTTCAAAAATTCCCAAAAACCTAGTATCAAATACAAATTTTCTAAACTTGTCAAGGTCATAAACTGACATAAAATATAAGGAGGCTTCCTTTTCGTTAAAGGGCGCAACTCCCATTACGTTTCTCCTAAGAATAAATTCAAGCCACTCTGTGTTTTTTTCGAGTAGATAATCGGCACGTTGATCTTTCAGCCATTCTCCGACAGTAAATTCTTTGCCTTGAGAAAATCCTTTGCAAAACTTTTCTCTTATGAAAAAGAAGAATTCGTCTTCTGGATTTGCCTCATCCTTCTTTCTAAGTGCAGCCATACCTATAGGATAAGTTCTACATAGGAGTGGCCTGTTTTGATATATGCTACAACCCTCTTCTCTACTAAAAACGCAAAGTCTATCGCTAGGATTAAGCATAATTTGTACCATTGGGATAGCAGTTTTTGGGTCTATAATTACTTTGGTATTTTTCTGCAAAAATTCCTCAGAGGACTGCCCAAGAGCAGTCCTCATTTCTAAAACATCGTAAGGAGTCAAAAGTATGTCCACATCTCTACAACAAAGGTTCCAACAACTTATACCCTTATTACAACTAAATGTAAATTTTGAAGACCTATCAAGAGCTATCCTATCAACAACATCCATATTAGGCATAGAAAAACCTCATTTCTAAATTATTTCTTTATATTTCTTTAAGAGCATCTGGTTCCCCACGATTAGCCAAATTAGAATACGCAAGAGCTAAAGTTCTATACGCAAGGTGCGCGATCTTAAAGAAAGGCGCGTATATAAACAAAAACATCACAAATGTAAGATGTATAAAATATGTCCAGTATGCAATACTTGCAAGGTTCATCAATCTAAATATCTCCGTACCCATTCCTGTAAGGCCTAAACCAGCTACCACAATTAGAAGAAGCCAATCAAAACCAGAGTTAGCGCCAACTTTTAGGGTTGACCTTGTATTTATCATCCAGATCGACCCTATAACTAACGCTATGCCTGAGATGTTACCAAGTATCTTTACAGGATCGTATAAGGGGTATGGAGATGGATATCTTAATACCCACTCATAAACCGAAGCAGTAGCAGTTGTAAGAGCTAAACCAACAAATGACCAAAAGACAAGCAAATGAGTAGTAGATCTGACATTCATTGTATTACATAACTTAAATCTTGCCGAAGTAAGCGCCTCCCAGATAACTCCTGCAAATAATCCAATAATACTGCCTTTAAATGTAACAGGATAAGATCTATCTGAATTTAAAGCCTTCCAATAATTGGACAAACCTATCCAAAAGCAAATTATAGCAAAGATGGCAGCAGGCAAGAAGAAGATATCTATCCCAGTTACAGTAGGAAACAATTTTGCAAAAACAATTTTCCCTGCGCTTTCAGGTTCACCATGGATAGGCATATTAACCAAAGCCTGAGGATCAGCAAGGTATTGCAACTTTCCATTGAGCATCAAATCTATCAGAAGTATAACAACTGGCAAAAGAAATGCAAACGGCCACATTGCAGGCTTGCTTACAAGTTTAGCTAAAAATTTTACAGGAGCATATTCTTCAATAGTAATCTTCCTTAAAGCACCTAAAACGTCACCTGGTTTTGCACCTCTTGGGCAGTATGCAGTACAATCTGCACATTGATGACAGAGCCAAATGTCTGCATCTTTTAGAAGTGCGTCCTTCATTCCCCACTGCGCCATAATCATCTCTTTTCTTGGAAAAGGTGAGTTATTTGGGGAAAGATTGCAAACGACAGAACAGGTAGCACATTGATAACACTTTTTAACGCTATCGCCACCATTAGCTATAATTTCTTTAATAAAATCTAAATCTGTTTTAACAATCTTTTTCGCCATCTTCATCCTCCCCTAAAAGCCCTTGAATGGGTTAGGACCAATTTCTTTAACCCTATTAACATAGTCTTTAAGAATATCAGCAATATTCATATAATCAGAAATTTGAACTTGCATCATCTCCACCCTTTCAGATTCAAGTCCGAGTCTATCAAGGGTTTCTCCTACCTTTCCAAACCTATAATTACAAAGTTCTGATCCCTTAATATAGTGACATTGATAATTTTCTCCAAACTTACAACCTAAAACTAAGGCTCCATCCAAACCATTCCCGAGCCCATCTGCAATCCAAACGAGGTTCATATTTCCTGCGCATCTAAGAGGAATAAATCTAATACCAGGCGGAAATCTGTGTCTTAAAAAGGCTGCAGCATCAAGAGCAGGATAAGCATCGTTTTCGCAAACAAAGGCTATATAACGAAGTTTTTCCTCATCATCTTCTGGTACCTCAATCTCTTTTATCATCGAGTTAACCATATCAATCGAGAAGTCATGGAAAGAAACAATCCTTTCTGGGCAAGCTCCCATACATGTCCCACATCTTCTACAACGGTTAAACTTATAGAATGGCGTACCTTTCTCATCTTCATCTATTGCTCCAAAAGGACACTCTTCAGTGCAACGCTTACAAGAAGTACACCTTTGCATAAACACCTGCGGATAAGACTTCTCCCATCCTCTTGGATGAACAGCTATACCTCTTTCGTAGTGCCACATACACTGAATTGCTTTTAAAGCAGCTCCTACAGAATCTTGTATACAGCCATAAGTTTCCATTGGAGCCCTTATAGTACCGCAAGGGTATATTCCAGTCCTTCTGCTCTCATATGGAAAACAAACATAATTAGAATCAGGATAATAACCAGTATCAAGCAGCGGGAGCTCTAATCCCTGTCTATACTGCAAATTCAAAATATCAGGTTTTTCTTGATTTGCATTTGATACCATACCAACTACAAGCACAACTAGATCAGCTTCAATAGATAATTCATCTCCAAGTAACGTATCTGTCACATTAACGTTTAAGGAAGAATCCTCATTCAAAGAAACTTCTTTAATCTCGCACTTTGTCAATAGAATACCTGGATCATTTTGAAGTTCTTTATAAAACAATTCAAACTGAGAAGGCGTTCTCATATCCTTGTAAAGCACATAGGCAACTCCATCATTAATGTCTCTCACGTACTTTGCCTGCTTTAATGAAGCAGCGCAACAGTATCCAGAACAATATGGAAGATGCTCTGGGTCCCTTGAACCAGCACACAGCACGAAGGCAACTCTTTTAGCAATCTTGCCGTCAGATGGCCTCGTTATCTTTCCCGTTTCCCTCACCATTTTTTCAAAATCTACATTAGAAATTACATCTGGTGAAACCCCAAAACCCAACTTATTGAGCTTTGAAACATCATAGGGAGTAAAACCAGCAGCAGCAATTATAGTCCCAAATCTCTTTACCTTTTCTTCACCAGCTACATTTAGCGTAACATCAAAAAGCCCTGGCATTCCCTCAGTTTTAACAATCTTAGTGTTTAACAGAACAGTTATATTTGGATCGGCTTCTACATCCTTAATCATCTTGAACACAGCCGGTTCTTCCAATGAAGTAAATGGATACTTTGTAGGCGTAGTCTTATACCATTTAGCAGCCCATCCACCAAGTTTATCCTCTTTTTCAATCACGGTTACTTTAAAACCTGCTTTTGAGGATTCAATTGCGGCTGAAAGACCCGAAGTGCCTCCTCCTATTACCAAGATCTCTTCTGACAAATCTTCACCAATCCATGGCTCAGGCAAATTGGTTTTCTCAGCCTTTACAATACCCATACGTAGATAGTCTTGTGCTGCCATTTGAGCATCCTCGCTCTTTGGTTCCATAACCCATGCAACAAATTCTCTAATGTTTACACGCTCAACTATACAGCCAGGAAAATTAAAGATATCTGTTTTTACTCTTGGGCTGCAAGCAGCAATAACGATAGTATTCACACCTTCACTGGCAATATCATTCTTTATCTCATCTACAAAGGCAGTACTACAAACACTTGCACTTGTTTTAACTACAGAAACTCCCTTTTCCTTAGCAATCTCTACCAGTTTATCAATGTCAACTGCATCTTTAATTTCGCAGCCAGAACAAATATAAACACCAATTTTTTTATCCATTATTAATTCCCCCTTCCTGATATACTTTGAAGGGCTTTAAGCACTGAGCCTGTTGCTGAGTGCAAAGAGCGTATTACGTCAAAAGGCATAACAGCAGAACCCGCAAGATATATGCCATCTGGCAGACTGTCAGGATCTATGAATCCCTCTGGTGTCTTTTTTGCATTGAATGGCAATTCCCAGTTTACACTCGCAGGTTGCATCCCTGTAGCTAAAACAACCATATCAAATCTTTCTTTGCTCTTTGAACCAGCTAATATATCTTCTGCTTCTACCCACACATCACCAGACTGGTCTGCCTCAATGTTTGCAACTTTTCCTTTCACAAAATTTATATTTTGATTCTCTTTAACATTCCAATAAAATTGTTCATATCTGCCAGGTGTTCTGATATCAATATAATAAACTGTAGCTTTCGCCTCTGGATCCTGATCTACTAGGTAAGTACACTGCTTAAGGGATGCCATACAACATATGTACGAACAATAGGGTAAATGGTTTTCATCCCTTGAACCCGCGCACTGAACAAAAGCAACGTTCTTAACAGGCTTATTATCAGATGGTCTTAAAATCTTTCCACCTGTAGGTCCAGATGGCGATGCAAGTCTTTCCATCATCATATTTGTAATAACATTTGGAACTATTCCAAATTTCAAATTGTCAATTTTTCCAGCATCGTAAGGCTGCCAACCAGTAGTCACAATTATTGAATCAACAGTTATATCTATAATTTCTTCCTTCATCTTCAAGTCAATTGCACCGTATTTGCACGCATCCAGACACTTTAAACATTTTTCACCCAAACAAGTATTTGGATCAATAACTGCATATGGAGGATTAGCAAATTCAAAAGGACTATATATAGCCTTTGTTTTTTTCATATTAAAATTAAATTCATCATCTCTTTCTACCGGACAAACTTTAAAACATTCCCCACATAAAGTACAATTCTCATTAACAAATCGAGGCGCCTTTTTTAATGTTACTTTGAAGTTGCCCTTTGTTCCATCAACTTTTAAAACTTCTGTTTGTGTCATAATTTCTACACCCTTATTTTCTCTCATACGTCTGAAATTAAGCTCTAAACCACACGTTGGAGGACAAAGTTTTGGAAAATATTTTGTTAATTGGGCAACTCTACCACCTAAATAAGGATTTTTCTCAACAAGGTAAACCCCTACACCCGTTTCAGCGGCCTCGATAGCTGCAGTAATGCCACTAATGCCTCCGCCGATAACCAGTACCTTTCCTTGAAATTCTATCATCTACCCTACCTCCGAATAATTTAAAAAATAAGTGCTGCGAGGTTTTACCCCCACAGCACTTAATATGTAATGCTTAAATATGTAGGTCAATTAGTCTGGAATAAGCTGAACGTATTCTCTCTTAAACTCCTTAATCTCACCAGTTTTTGGATCCATCTTAGAGTTAACAAAGCATTTCCAGTTGGCATCATCGATGAAGTTGAAGTCCTCACGATAATAGTATCCAGGATAACGGGTTTCCTGGCGGAACAATATGTGTCTGAGGTGCATACGGGCAGTCAAGAACCTGTGGTAGTTCTCCCATGCTCTCATAAGCTGGTGGAGATCCCATGCTGCCATCCTATAGCTATCCTCTTCAAGCAATTCCATATAGTAAAGTGCCTTTGTAAGAAGGGTTTCTGATGTAGAGTACCATCCAATTGTTCCTGCAACGTATTCATCCATAATTTTGTTCAGACGGAAGAGGAATTGTTTTGGTGTAATGTATTGTGGGTTAACAGTATAAGGAGTTGTTGAAACTGTCTTATACTTTTCAAAGAGTTCCATTGGAGCATATATTTCTGCAGCCAATTCTTCTCCAGTTTTGTCAACTGAAGGAGTATAGTCTCTATTATTAAGGATAAATTTTACAGCCGATTTAGCTGCAATACGCCCTTCTGCGTGTGAGCCAGAAGAAAACTTGTGGCCAGAAGCTCCAACTCCATCCCCACAAGTAAACAAACCATTTACAGTTGTCATACGATTGTAGACTTTGCCCTTATATTCCCAGACATAGCCTGCTTTCTTTGTCGCATCATTCTGAAGATCTTCTGGTCCGCAAACCCAAAGTCCGCAGCAACCAGCGTGTGAGCCAAGAAGATATGGTTCAGCAGGCATAATTTCTGAAGGCATCTTATCTGGCTCAATGTTATTTCCAAGCCATACGCCAACCTGACCAACAGTCATGTCAAGGAAGTCTTCCCATGCTTCTGACTCAAGCTCCTTTGCATGCTTTGCGTCAATTGTTTTTGCAAGCTCTGCAAGGGCCTTATCAGTATTCATATACATAGGGCCAAGACCCCTCTTGAAATCTTCAATCATCATATGGTTTCTAATACAAGTTCCAAGGTTCTTGTTGTATGGTGCATATTTCTCTATATATTCAGTCTTTGCGCAGTAATCTTCTCCCCTTGCGTTTGTAGCAGTAGCTTTAAAGAGCAAGAACCATGTGCCGACAGGTCCGTAACCATCTTTAAATCTGGCTGGTACGAATCTGTTCTCCATCATTGTGGCCTCTGCACCAATTTGGAAGGGCATAGCATATGTTGAACCGGCATTCCACACTGGATACCATGCACGTCCCATGCCTTCAAGGACTGAACGTGGACGATATATGTGAACTGCTCCACCACAAGCTATAATAATCGCTTTTGCTTTTATGAAGTAAACTTTGTTCTCACGGACGCTAAAACCAGCTGCTGCCGCAACCCTATTCTCCTCTTTAGAATCGAGCAATAGTTTAACTATAAATACCCTCTCAAGGTATTCTGCTTTGTCATAAGATGCCATAGCTGACTTCGCGGCCTCTGCAACGATACACTTATATGACTCGCCTGAAATAGCAACCTGCCAACGACCAGTTCTGCGAGGTATTCCGCCCTCTTCTAATTTTAAGTTCTTGTCTGTACCTATAGCTTTCCATATTGGAAGCCCCCACTTCTCAAACAGGTGCACAGAATCGTCAACGTGACGGCCAAGGTCAAATACCAAATCCTCACGGATTATGCCCATAAGGTCTGTACGAACCATTCTTACATAATCTTCTACTTTGTTATCTCTTCCGATATAAGTGTTGATTGCTGAAAGACCTTGTGCAACAGCACCTGATCTCTCAAGGGCAGCTTTATCTACTAGAAGTATAGACAAACCATGGGGTTTTGCCCATTTTACAGCTTCGTATGCTGCGCCGCATGCGCCCATTCCGCCACCAATTATTAGAAGGTCTACTTCCTTCTCCACAATAGCTGGCTTCTCACAATATGAGAATGTACAAGCTTCTCTTTCCATTACTTAACCTCCCGAAAAATTTTTTAGATTACTAAATAGTTGGCAAGGTATCCCCACGCATATTATGCGTAAAGAAACCTGGTTTATCGAGATCAGCCACATTTGGATCAGCCTCAAAGCCCTCATAAGGCTTAATTGAGCCTTCTGGGACTGTACGAATGGGGAACTTGAATCTCTTTACCTTGCCGTTACGATACTTACAAGTCCACATAATGTTATCAGAACCACGAAGTGGAATAGCATTACCACCAAGTGGTACAAAGTCCGCATATCCTCTTACCTCAATTGCCTGCTGTGGACAAATTTTTACACAGCTATAGCACTCCCAACAGTACTCAGGCTCCTGGTTATAAGCCTTCATAATCTCTCTGTTCAATGTCATAAGATCGTTTGGACAAATATACTGACATGCAGTCTTATCCTGTGCTTTACAACCATCACACTTTTCGGGATTTACCCAACTTGGCATACTCTTTTCCTCCTTGTTAAATTTCTTAAAGATTATTAAAAAATTTTGTTAAACAAAAGCTTTTGAGGTATCCCACCTCCTTGAAAAGCTAAAAAGATATTTTGCTTTACTTACCTAGTGACTTTAAAAGATCGGGTATAACATTTACGCTCTTTTTCTCAATTACCATCGCAAATATCTTGTCAAGACATTCTCTAGGTAACAACTCTACCGTTTGGGTGGAGGAGGTATCTATCTTTGCAGAAGGATAGACCTCTTTCAGTTTTTGAGCCTGTTCATAAGTAATAGGAACTCTTAATCTTTTTAAACCAGCAAAGGCTTCCTGAAGTTCTGGAATTTCAAGCATATTCGCCTTTTTCAAAGCTTCTTCTCTTTCTGGACCAACCCAAAGTGAGATTGTAAGTTTTACATCACCGTTACTCATTGTGATTACACCTCCATTGGAGGAATCGTAAATACAGGATTACGATTCTCAAGATAGTTGTCGTTAACGAAAGGTGAACCAAAGCCATATTTCTCTGCACACATCATAACGGTGTCAAATACCTCAGGTCTAAATATAAGTCTTGTAGGTTTAACACCCTGTTGTATGATAGAACGAATCACAGTTCCTGAGAATTTTTGTTTTTGTTTTTTGTGCCCATCAAAACCTTCATAAACGATTCCCGCACAAACAGGGCAATAATACCATTCCTTAGTTAAAACGGATTTAATGCCAAGGTCTGGAAGCCCATTAAATATCTCATGTGCACCATACGTTGGATAATAATCGCCAACACCTGCGTGATCACGACCAAACATATGGTGAGTACATCCAAGATTTTTACGGACAATTGCGTGGAATACAGCTTCTCTTGGTCCTGCGTATCTCATATCCCAAAGTATCATAGAAGTCATGTGGACATCTTCTCTAAAGTATCCATACTCTCTTAGGGCTGCCTGTCCAAGAACTATACATTCATCTATATAGTCTCCCTTTCTCTTTTCACCAACAACACAAGAAACGAGAACTGCATCTGCATTTGCAGCAAACCATGCACCCTTCATAAGCCACTCATGACCTGTGTGAGGCACATTTCTGGTTTGGTGTGCTACCACTTTGGTCCAGCCATTTTTCATAAACTGCATTCTTGACTCAGCTGGTGGATACCAGAAGCGATCGAATGGAGGATTAAAAACTGGCGGATTGATGAGAGTAACTTTCCCGCCCAAAAATTTAGCTTTGTAATCATAAGTTCTCTTTACACCCGGATGCTTTTCATCATCCGTTCCATAAACGTGTTTTGCCATAGCAATTTTGTCATAGACAAACATCTCTTCTACATCAAAAATAGCCAAGGGCTGGTCTTTATAAGTGAAAAGGACACTATCACCGATAGCTATACCATATTTTTCAATTTCCTCTTCTGACATATCGAAAACAATTGGTATAGACCATACATAACCGCTTGACAGCGTCATATTGTGAACCACGCTGTCCACGTCCTTTGCACCCATAAAGCCCTCAAGAGGAGAGAAGAAGCCATAAGCTATACTTATGCATTCTCTCGCAATTTGACCTCTTACTGGAATTCTCACTTTTGCTTTCTTTGCAAGCTCTTTCGCCTTTTCCTTGTCCTCGACAACCCTGTAAACCAGTTTGCCGCCATGAGGAGAAAGCGCGTTGTCTACAGCAACATGTTGACTCAATGCCTTTTACCCCCTTTAGAGTAGTTTATATTATATTCTTTAAACAGCTGGATTAAGTTGAACAAGAATTTTTCTGTAGATTTCATTAATATCGCCTGTACCTTGGACTACTTTTAATATACCCTTGTTTTTGTAATATTCAATCAAGGGTTCTGTAGAACTTTGATATACTTCAAGCCTCTTTTTAATAGTTTCCTCGTTATCATCAGCACGTTGATATAATTCACCTCCACAGATATCGCACTTACCTTCTATCTTTGGAGGAGAAAAGTAGATATTATACATTTGGCCACAAGACCTGCACGTTCTTCTCCCTGTTAATCGTTTCATAAGATCTTCAAATGGCACATCCAATACAAGCGCAACATCTAGAGGTTTACCTAAATCTCCAAGTAGTCGATCTAATTCTTTTGCTTGAGAAACGTTTCTCGGAAACCCATCCAATATAAAACCATTCTCTGTATCACTCTCTTGAAGTCTTTCTTTGATAAGTCCAATTACAACACTATCTGGAACAAGTTCACCCTTGTCCATATAGCTCTTTGCCTCTTTACCTAAAGGTGTACCATCCGCTACTGCTTTTCTTAACATATCCCCCGTAGAAATTTGCGGTATCTTAAGCTGATCTACCAACATCTTCGCCTGTGTTCCCTTGCCTGCCCCTGGTGCTCCCAAAAATACTAGTCTCATTAAATTGTCCCACTCCTTTCATATTCTCTATACCTAAGTTTATTGTAGGCATTTGTTTTATCACCTATAGATATTTCTAATAGACCCATACATATCATTTATATCTTACTTTATAAAACTATTTTTTACAATAGTATTAGTAATTTTTTTATATAAGTTTTACTTATGTAAATATAAACTTTGTTTATTATTTGAAATTTTTTCAATTTATTTCATAGTTTTAAAAACTTTTATAACAATAACCCAAAACCTTTTTTTAGATTGGCACTAACAAGTATTTTGCTAATAATTTATTTTCATAGTGATTTGTCAGGTTAATCATTTAGACCCTGTAAATAGATTATATATTCAAAATAATGAAAAAGTTCAAAATTATCAGATAATATTTTAAAAACACAACATTAAACTAATTTATTTATTTAACTAAGTTTTAGCAATATGAAAAAAATTTATATTATTATATTAGCCAAACAACCTAAATTAAATTTCGTCTCTCATATCAAAAACTCTTTTGGTCTTCTTTTCGCTTCTTGGCAAACCCCCAAAAGACAATAGTTCAACCTCAAAGGTAGCACCAACCCTATCTTTGATTTTCCTAGATATCCTTTTTGACAAGCTTATGTTACCTGGGTCCCTGCATTCTACCCTCAAAGTCACTCTCTCTTTGCCTTCAAACCTGTCTAATATTATCTGATATTCTGAAAACAGTTCATCAAACTCTCTCAAAACTTTTTCTATTTGCGCGGGGAAACAATTTACTCCCTTTACTTTAAACATATCGTCAGTTCTTCCAGTCAATCTCTCTATTCTAGGATACCTCAAACCACATTCGCACAACTCGTGATTTATTGAGGTAATATCCCTTGTCCTATACCTTAGGAGTGGTGCTCCCTCTTTTTTGAAAGTAGTAATTACTAACTCTCCTTTTACACCATCAGGCAGCACCTCTAAAGTATTAGGATCTATTACTTCAAAATACATAAAATCGTCAAAAACGTGAATTCCATTGTGATATTTACAATCAAGCCCAATGCCAGGACCATAAACTTCAGTAAGACCATATATATCGAATGATTCAATATTTAACAGCTCTTCAATTCTCTTCTTCATGCGTTCCCCCCATCTCTCAGAACCTATAATCCCAATCCTTAGATGTATGTCGTTTTTTAATCCCCTTTTTTCTATTTCTTCTCCTAGCAATAAAGCATAGGAAGAGGTAGAAGTGAGAACGGTAGATTTTAAGCTTATCATCATCTCTATCTGCCTATCAGTATTTCCTGGTCCTGTAGGAATTGTCATTGCACCTAAAAACTCGGCTCCCAATTGAAAACCGATACCAGCAGTCCATAAACCATATCCTGGCGTAATCTGAACTCTGTCAGATGGTTTTACTCCAGCTATTTCATAACATCTTTTCATCATAACTTTCCAGTCATCAACGTCTTTTTGGGTATAGGGTATTATTACAGGTTTTCCCGTAGTTCCAGATGAAGAATGAATCCTAACTACCTTTTCCTCAGGACAAGCAAGCATTCCCAAAGGATAGGCATCTCTAAGATCGTCTTTGGTAGTAAAAGGTAGTTTAGAAAAATCTTCCATTGACTTAAAATCGTTTACATTAAAACCTATTTCTTGAAATTTCTTCTTGTAAAAGGGACTATTTTCTGAAATATTTTCCAAAAAATTTTTGATACTCATGAAATTTGAAGTATCAGTACTCCTCTCCTTTTCTTCTACTCTCATGTTTCCTCCTCTTTCTTATCTTTAGGGTTAATGATAGAATTTAAAGGTATTTAATCAATATGTCAATAGATAGCTTCACCTGGGAGGTAAAAAGGTTTGGAAAATAGTAAAATAGAAATACTAGAAAGAGATAAAATTGATAAATCTTACAGGTGGTCTATAGAAGATTTATATCCTTCTGAAGAAGCCTTTGATTCAGATTTCAAAAAAGCAAAGGAATATATTCAAGAAATCAGGGATTATCAACATAAATTAAAAAGTAAAGAAATAATTTTAGAGTGCTTAAAGTTCAGGGATAAAATTTCAAGAATTTTAGATAGGCTTTATACCTACTCTCACTTGAAATTTGATGAGGATTCGTCTTTAGAACAATCTCAAATAATGCTTTCAAACTCGCAGTGGCTTTTACAAAGCTTTGAAGAAGCAACCTCCTTTATTGAACCTGAATTAATATCTCTTGGTAAGGATTTTTTAGACGAACTCATTTTAGACTCAAAATTTGAAGATTATAACTTTGAAATAAAAAATCTAATAAGGCAAATGCCGCATATTCTTAGCGAAAATGAAGAAAAAATAGTAGCAAAGACGTCTCTTCTAGCATTCTCTCCTTCACACACTTATCACCATCTTACAATAAGCGATTTCGAATTCCCTGATGCATTTGATTCAAGTGGGAAAACGTATCCCCTAACACAAGGAACGTATTCGCTATACATACACAATCAAGATAGAATTTTAAGAGAGAGTGCATATAAATCTCTTTTTGGAACATACAAGAAGCACCAGAACACCCTTGCTTCAACTCTAGATATGTCATTTAAATTCTTAAACTTTTACTCCACTACAAGAAAATACGATTCATCAATAGATTACTCCCTTTTTTCAGATAATGTTAGTAAAAAGTTTTATAAAGAATTAATTAACATTGTTAAATCAAATCTAAAACCGCTTCACTCTTATATAAAATTAAAATCAAAAATTTTAGGTCTAAAGAAAGTTAGGCTTTTTGATCTTAACGTACCTTTATTTGACTCTGAAAGAGATATCAGTTTTGAGGATTCAAAGGATATAGTAATAAATTCACTCTCACCACTAGGCAAGGAATATATAGATCTAGTCCAAAGGGCATTCAGCGAAAGATGGATAGATGTGTACGAGAACAAAAACAAAGTATCAGGAGCCTATTCCACTTCATGTTATGACGTGCACCCCTATATACTTCTTAACTATAAGGGGAAGTTAGAAGACCTCTTTACCATGGTGCATGAAATCGGACACGCAATTCACAGCGCTTTAGCAAATAAGTCTCAGCCATATACAAAGTCTTCATATAGCATTATTTCTGCAGAAATTGCCTCTATTACAAACGAGATACTGCTTTTAGAATTTCTAACGAGAAATACAACAGATAAGACCGAAAGGAATTCGCTCTTAAATAAATTCTTAGAAAACACAAGAACTACTTTGTACAGACAAATACAGTTTGCAGAGTTTGAATTGAAAATATCTGAACTTATAGACAATTTTCAGTCCTTAACTGCACAAAATCTAAATACTATCTATGACGAACTAAACAAAGAATACTACGGTGAATTTCTTGAAACTGATGAGTTTTCTGGAGTTGAGTGGGCAAGAATACCGCATTTTTACAGCCCATTTTATGTATACAAATATTCAACAGGTTTTTCCTGTGCAAATTATTTTGCAGAAAGAATATTAAGCAAGGACACAGGAAGTTATATAAACTTTTTAAAATCTGGAGGGGCTAACTTTCCTCTCGATCTTTTGAAAAGCGCAGGTGTAGACTTAGAGAGCTTAGAGCCCGTAAAACTTACTATAAAGAAATTTTCAGAAAAGCTAAAAGAAATAGACAGTCCGCCTGCAAAACCATAAAACTTTATTTAATAAGAATAATTCAATAATTACCTAAAGTTTAAGCGGCACTAAAGTGCCGCCACTTAAACTTTAATCTTAAATTTCTTTAAGCAATCTTGTATTTTTTTACGCCCTCTTCATAAAGATTTTTGCCATTCGTGTCTATTACAACAATAACTGGGAAATTTTTAACTTCAAGCCTTCTTATAGCCTCAGGCCCTAATTCTTCAAATGCTATAACTTCTGATTTCACTATGCATTTTGAAATAAGAGCTCCCACGCCACCAGTTGCAGCAAAATATACCGCCTTATTTTTTACAATAGATTTTATAACTTCATCAGATCTATTTCCTTTACCTATCATCCCTTTTAATCCCAAATCAAGTAAACGCGGAGTGTATTTATCCATCCTATAACTTGTAGTTGGACCAGCAGAACCTATGACATTCCCTGGCCTCGCAGGGGTAGGACCAACATAATATATTACGCTACCAACAATATCAAAAGGCAATTTTCTACCTTCATCTAGAGCATCTATCATCCTCTTGTGAGCTGAATCTCTTGCTGTGTATATAACTCCATTTAAATAAACTCTATCACCAATGTTTAATTTTTCTAAAGAATCGTCCCTTATTGGAACATCTAAATAAAATTCCATATTAACGAACCCTCTCTCTTAAAAAAGCTCCAGCTTTTTTATCTACCTTCATTATATGATTTACTAACCAATCAACAAGATTTTTGCTTAATTTCATAGTAAGCGCAATAGAAGGTCCATTTTTATCAAATTCGTTCCTCAGTTCTCCTACATAATTAACAAAATATTTATGCTGTTCAATTTGTTCGCTTAAACCAGGGTAATTATATTGCTTCATATATTTTTCTTCAGAGTTAAAGTGCTCTACTACGTAATCGGCCAAAAAGTTTAATGTATCAGCGATTTCTTGTCTTCCCTTGCCTGAGTTACATGCATCCAAAAGCTTGTTAACTCTGTTTATAAGCTCTTTGTGTTGATCGTCAATTTCTTTAAATCCAGAGCTTAGATCATCATTCCACTGAACTACCGACATAATTTCACCCCTTATATTAAGAATAAATAATATATTCTATATTTTTTTGGCAATGAAATCAAATAAAAAATGGGGTTTATGATTTTACTCACGCCATAAACCCCAAAATAATCAATATAAAATTAATTTATTTTCTTCTAACCCATGCCAATCTGGTTTGGATTTTCCATCCTTTTAAGCTTATCATTTAAAAATAGATCTAATGCCAATTTAACATCCTTCTCATCAGTAGAGTAAATTTTCACGTTTTGCGAACTTAAAAGATTAAATGCCTTAGGTCCTATATTTTTTGAAATAAGCACATCCACATTAGCATTTATGATTGTTTGGGCTGCTTGTAGACCTGCTCCTTGAGGAGCTTTAATATTTTGAGAATTCTCGTATTGTTCCCACGTGCCCTTTTCAGTATCGTATACTAAAAAAAATTTAGCTCTTCCAAAACTTTCATCTATGATCATCTTTTCTTTATCAAGAACGGTAAACGCTATTCTCATTTTAAACTAATGCCTATGTGTGTGGCCTTTGCCATGTTCATGGTCACATACATTACTGCCCAAGACAAGCCTGCCGTTCAGATAAGCCTCTATTACATCCTTTAAACTTCCACCAGACACACCTGTAATTACTTCAATACCATTTTGTCTCATCAAATTTTGTGCCATAGGACCCATTCCGCCTGTAAGAACTACGTTTACCTTTTGCTCGGCAAGCCAATTTGGTATCACACCAGGAGCGTGCGGTGGAGGTGTGAGATACTCTTCCTTCACCACCTTTCCATCCTCTACATCAACTATTCCAAAGACCTCACAATGACCAAAATGGGCGCATAATTCTCCTTCTGCCATAGGAACCGCAATTCTCATAACCTTTTCTCCTCCTTTATTTAGACTTAATCTTTTTAAAATTCTATCAACCACTTCATTCATAATTTCCTTTACCTTTCCGTCATACTTATCTAACAAGTTGCCCTCATCACTTTCTTCTACTATCTTAGGATCAATAGGGATCTTACCAAGAAAGTCTATCTTATACTGCTTCGCAAGTTCACTTCCTCCTCCAGATTTAAATATATCGTGGACAGCCCCACAATTTGGACAAACAAAACCGCTCATGTTTTCGATGATTCCAAGAACATCAATATTTACTTCTTTACAAAACGTCAAAGATTTCCTTACATCTGCAAGAGATACCTTCTGAGGAGTAGTTACAATTAGAGCTTTACAATCTGGTATAGTTTGGGCAATAGTTAAAGGTTCATCTCCAGTGCCTGGAGGACTATCAATAATCAAAAAGTCTAATTCTCCCCAATCTACATCAGACAAAAATTGCTTTATGATTCCCATCTTTACAGGACCTCTCCATATGATTGCATCATCCGGATTTTCGAGTAAAAATTGAACGGAAACTACCTTAAGGTTTTTACTCCAAAGAACTGGCTTTAGTAAGTCATTAGAGGGATAGATTTTTTGCCAAACAATACCCATTAATGTGCCTATACTTGGTCCGTGGACATCTACATCCAAAAGCCCAACTTTATAACCTCTATTAGAAAGGAAAACTGCTAGATTTGCTGCTACGGTACTTTTACCTACTCCACCTTTTCCGCTCAAAACCATGATCTTATGGGGAACTCTTTTTAGAAAGTTCTCCATTCTTTCAAGTTTTATATCATTTTTGTCTTTATCTGCCAAAATTTAACCATCTCCTTCTTTGTTTTTAGGCTTAATAGAATTTTTAATCTCTTTTTTCCAGCACATCTTACATCTTCTTCCACAAACCGCTCCAGCCTCAGCTGTTTTATAGTTACCGCCAGATATAACAAACGGTTTACCAAACCAGACAGACTGGGAAATCTTAAATCTTGCAGATTTCAATATTCTACAAAAAGTAGACGCTGATACCTGCATGCTTTCTGAAGCCTCTTGAAAATCACAATTTTCTAAATCTACTAATCTCAGGGCTTCCATCTCTTCAAAACTTAAAACATTTGCATCCTCTATAATACAAGATGAAATGCAATCAACCGGTCTAAAGCACTTTACGGCTGGCAAACAAAAGAGCCTTCTCTCTTTAAGCGGTCTTGCTATTTTTACTCCTCCTATTATTATGAAATATATTTCATAATAATACAAAAAAAAATTATGTCAAGTATTTAGAAAATCAAGTTCAATATGAGATTTTCAGAATGTTATAAGTTGAGATGACCATTTAATTGCCTCTAAATACGCTTTAATAACATCGTCAAATTTTAAATTCAATTTTCCAAGTAATTTATAAAATTTATCAATCTCTGTTTTCTCATAAAAAATAACAAGTTCGCAAACATCAAAATATATATTTTTTACCCCTAGTAACGCATCCTTTACACAATCATTTACAGGAAGCTCACTAATTATCTCAGACCTTGGGAGATCAAGAAGTGCGTCAATGGATGAAAAAAGTCCAGTCAAAAAGAAACTAGACAGTTCATCCTTCTTTCTATTTAAAATTTGGGCAATATTCTCGCACATCTTCGCCCTAAGAATTGACAAGGTAACAAGTTCTTCAGGTTTATCATCAGCTAGCTCCCCCAACGCTATCAAACTTAGCCACTTTAAAAATTCATTTCTTCCGAGTAAGACTATAGCTTGCTTTATTGAGTTTACCTTATTTCTAAAACCAAAGTATACGCTGTTCATAAATTTTAAAAGTCTTAGTGAGAGGGATAAATCCTTTTTTATCATATCCTCTAATACGTCAGGTTTCCAATCTTCTTTGTAGGCTTCCTCCAATAAATTAAGTATAAATTGTTTTCTCACTGGAAAGTTTTTTCTTGCCACAGAAGATGGCTTACTAAAAAAGTATCCTTGAAAAAGTGAATATCCACTTTCTTTTGCGAGCAAAAAGTCATCATAGGTCTCTATTTTCTCTGCCAAAAATATCAGATTGTTTTTTAAAGATCCAACCTTCTTTGGATACTCTTTCTTTTCATCATCGTTTAGCTGAAGAAAATCTACCTTTATGTAATCAGCGCTCTCGATTAGATTATCATATTCAGTTTTATATAAAAAGTCATCAAGTGCAATTTTATATCCTTTTTTCTTCAAATCTTTAACTACATCAGATATACCAACCTCATCATAAGAAGTCTCAAGCACTTCTATTACAACCTTATCAGGAGGCAGCAAACTTGGCACATCATCTCTTAAAAGCTTCCCTGTAAAGTTTATAAAAGCAGGAAGACCATTCGTCAAGATATCCAAACCGATAACAGAAAGGCTTGCCTTTAAAAGTTCAACCGTAGATGTCTCGCCATCAAAGGCATCATATGAAATAGAACTCAGACTCTTTCTAAAAAGGAGTTCATAAGCCTTTGCTTTCTTATATCTATTAAATATAGGTTGTCTTGCAACAACTACATCCATATTTCCCCCTTCTTATAGTTAGCATTTGATATATTATACATCTTAATATATCTTAAGTCTTACTGTTACAATTTTATAATTTTATCTTTAACAAAGGTAATCTAGTACAAATGCAAATAACCGAACAAAATCAAAGAGCCAAAAATAGCTGCTAAAATGAGCGCAACTACATTTACCTTTTTATAAAGCCCAAGAAGGAAAACTAATAGAAAGAGAAAGGAGAGTGGGTCTTTTACAGCCATTGGAAAATAGTTAACTGACATAAATGCCAAAAGCCCTGTTAGAGCTACCAAAAGACCAAATATACCGCCCTTAATCCATGAAAGATGAGATATCCTATCATAGAAAGGCGATATTACAATTGTAAATATTATTGAAGGCATAAATGTAAACAAAAAGGAAAATATTGCAGCAGTAAATGATCCAATAAAGAAGCCAATAAACGAGGTAATACATAGTATAGGGCCAGGAGTTACCTGGCTTAAGACTATTGCATCTAGAAAGTTTTCTTGGCTGATTATTTTCATAGAATCAACAAAAGCTTGCTGGTAGAGCGGCAAAGCAACTTGAGCACCACCAAAGGCAAAGAAACTTATTTGTGTAATCTTAAGATAATATAAAATTAAATTTGGAGTTATAAAGTATGCAGAAATTAAAAGTATAACAATAGCAACAGCACCAATTGCAAATTCGACCTTTGGAATATAGAGTTTTTTGTCAGAAATAACATCAGTAAGAAAACTGCCTTTTGGCAAAAAATCCTTAAAAAATATAGAAAGAGAAAAAGAAATCAAAAAAACTAAAAAGATATTTATACCTAGCATATATTCTATGAAGCACAACAACAATAATATCCTTCCAAAATTTATATTTATATACCTTTTGTAAAAATTTAAAAAGGCAGAAATAAAAAAAGCTACGACAAATGGCTTTAGACCATGAAATAAAGTATCTATTGTGGCAACGTTAATTGATTTATAAAAGTAAGCAATAATAGATATCAGAATTGTTGAGGGAAAAACAAGAGCAAGGGCACCTATTAAACCGCTTAAAAAGCCAAATCTTCTATACCCAACGTATCCTACCAAATTTATCATTATAGGTCCTGGCAAAAGTTGCGTTAAGGCAATCCCCTTAAGGAAATCATTCTCAGTAACGTAGCCCTTTTTTGATGCAAATTCGTCTTTTAAATAAGAGATCATAGCAAGGCCGCCAAATACAGTTGAACCAATAATAAAACAACGAATAATAAACTCAAAATTTAATGAAAGGTTTTTATATAGATTCTTCATTCACTTAATTTTTAATTAGATTAATTTTTTTGCAGCTTGTAAAAAATCCACAGCTTTAGGATAAAGAGATTGAACTTCATCCAGAGTGGGTTTAGGTACTAGTTCACAACTTGAGTCATCATCGCACTTGTGTCTAAATGTCTTGGCAAATTTCAAAGAATTAAAAAGTTCTTCCGGAAACTTCTTATTCTTTACAAGCCTTTCATCAAATAGAGCAAAGATCTTATCATGTGTATAACCTGAAAAATTGCTAATGTCTAAAATTGCTAATACAGCATTGAACATAGAGTAATAAAGAGCGTTCATTATATAATGAGCCTCCACTCCAAAGGAAATCAGCTCTTTTGCTTCATTCAAATAATCTTGCGAAATTTTCAGTCTTTCTTGTTTATTCATAATTAACTATTTTAACATGACTATTATAAGGTGTTTAAAATTAAGCATAATGACACATAAAATTCAAAAAGGACTTTACTGATCATAAAAAATGTTTTATATTATCGCTATGAAAATTAGTTCTAGCATAGATAAACAAACCCCCTTTACAGCTTCTTTACTTCTTACAGGAGCAAACTTGCTTTCAAAGCCTTTAGCCTTTATAAGAGAATTGCTATTTGCATATTCTTTTGGAATAAGTCACGTTACAGATTTCTTTTTCTTTACTTTTAACATTTCAAATTCTCTTATATGGTCCATATTAAAAACTTACTCTGGTTCCTTTATGCCAGTTTTTTTAGATATAAAATCTAAAAGCAACGAAAATTCGATAGAATTTCTTGCCAACTCTTTTTTATGGATAATTATTCAGTCATTAATACTTTTTATTTCAACTTCTACAATAATATTTCTATGGCAGTGCCACGATAAATTGATAAATACGAATCTTGCTTTAAGCATAATTTTATTAAGTGCATCATATGCAACTCTTGCAGGAATTGGCCAGTTTTTAACTGTAATATGTCAATCTTATTTCCAGTTTTTTTATCCAGTTCTTTTTGCCTTTTTGTTCAACGTGTTTACAGTTGGCGCTTTACTTTTTTTTACAAAACCATTTGGAATAAACGCATTTATCTTTTCTCAAGTGCTTTGGGCTCTCTTACAAATTTTAGGACTTTGGATCTGGATAAAAAGAAAAATCAAAACAAATATTTTTAAAAAATTAAAGCTTTTTAATCCCGGCCAAAAAAGACTTTTAAATTTATTGTTACCTACATTAGTAGGAACAAATCTCTGGCCAATTCATCTTTTTATAGCAACTACTGCAGCATCATGGCTGGAAAGCGGGGCAATAAGCGCGGTCAATTATTCCGCAAGGTTTGAATATGGGACAGCAGGACTTGTGATCTTTTCTATAATGAGCGCTGTTTTCCCAACTATGATCTCATTTGCAAGCGAAAACAAAATAAACGAATTTAAAAGAACCCTTTCAAACGCAATGAATGCAATAATATACCTCATGTCTCCAATCATATTTAGTACAATCTTTTTCAGCTACATAATAATATCTGTTACCTATAAACACGGAGCTTTTAATAATACTGCTTCGGTTATTACATCGCAATTTTTGTCATATCATGTTTTGATGCTTTATACAATTGGTATTACTGGCATGTCATATCAGGCATTTATAGCACTGAAAAAACCATGGGAGAGTTTTTGGTCTATTGTGGTTGGAATAATTTGTAATATTCTTATTTGCACACTATTTGTTAAATCCTTTGGCATATTTATAGTTGCATTAGGTTCAATTATCGGCACTCTAATAAGCTGTGTATGGCAGTTATATATCCTTAATAAGAAAGAACTATTTTCTTTAAATAGATTTTTAATAAACATTTTAATAAAAGGCTTTTTTGCATTTTTATGTTGCTTAATAATTTACTGTATATCACTTTCAATACATTTAAGAGGCTATCTTGAAATCGTATATCCTTTATCCTCAATTGCACTTTATTTTATTTCAAGCTTTATCCTAAAGTGGCAAGAGGCTCAATATTTTTACAATAAGTTTTTTAAGTTATCTAAAAAGATTACTTATTAATACATAAATATTTCTTATATATTTTATCTAACTAAAAAAATAAAATTTATTAAACTTATATGATATGATATTAACATGTTTAAACTTTCAACTAAAACTAGATATGGATTAAGGGCATTGTGCCAATTGGCACAAGTGAAAAAAGGTTATACTATACCAGCCCATCAGCTTGCTAAGGATCAAGAGATATCGCTTTCTTACCTAGAACAGGTTTTAAATGTTCTAAAACACCACAAAATTGTAGAGAGCTTTAAGGGACCAGGTGGAGGGTACAAGTTAAACGTAGATCCGAAGAAAATTATCATAAAGGACATAATAGAAATACTTGAAGGACCTGTTCTGATTACAGAATGCACAGCAGACCCAACAAAGTGTCATAGGGCAGAAGACTGTATTACAAGAGCTTTATGGCTTAAAATCGGAAACCAAGTAAACGCCTTTTTAGGGAAGCTTTCTTTATACGACCTTGTAAAAAAAAATTGTAAAAGGATCTGTAAGTAAGGGGAAATTTAGTGCCTTAGCTTCTTAACAGCCTCTTCGAAAACTTCAAGGAAAATGTCTACCTCGTTTTCAGTAGTTCTGTGGCTTGTAGAAAGGGTTATGATGCTTGATGCCTTCTCAAAAGAATAACCCATACTAATGAGCATTGGCGAAACCTTTAAAGCATAGGAAACGCAAGGTGACCCACTGGAAACGTATATATCATTCGACTCAAGGTAAGAAATCATATCTGTACTTTGAACTTTATCAACAATAAAAGAAAGATGGCCAGGCAATCTTTCTGAATCTTTCCCCACCAGATCAATACCGTCGATAGAAAATATTTGTTTAATCCTTTCTATTGCCTTATTTCTCCATTGAATCCTTTTGTCAAGATCCTGCGTTGCTAATTCGGCTGCAACTCCCAGACCAATAATTCCAGGCACATTTTCTGTACCCGCTCTTTTGCCAAATTCTTGTGGCCCACCATAAATAAGGGGCATGAATCTTAAACCATCTTTAAGATAAAAACCTCCAATCCCCTTGGGTCCTCCAAAAACATGAGAACTAAACGAAAGGGCATCTACACCAAGATCTTTAACGTCTAGATGCATGTTTCCAACAGCTGCCACTGCATCAGTGTGAAATAAGATATCCCTCTTTTTTAATATCTTTGCTATTTCCTTTATGTTATTTATAGTACCCACATCCACAGAAGCAAGACCTATTGAAACAAACATAGTGTCATCCCTTATCGCACTTTCCACAGAAGAAGGATTGATCTCGCCATACTTGTTAGGAGATAAGAAAGTAACATAAAATCCCATTCTTTCTAAACTTCTCATTGGGTTTAACACTGAATGATGTTCAGACTTCGATGTGATAATATGCCTACCTCTTTTCTCATAAGCAAAAGTAAGACCTTTAATAATAGAATTGTTCGATTCTGTGCCAGACGATGTAAAAATTATCTCATCTTTATTTGCATTAATTAGTTTTGCCACCTTTGATCTTGCTTTCTCGATCTCTTCCTTTATCGACGCACCCATTTTATTTTTCGATAGAGGATTAAAAAATTTTTCTTTAAAAAAGGGGTACATTGCTTCAAGAACCTTTTCCTCTATGGGTGAAGTTGAATAATAATCAAGATAGATCATCGTCTAGCTCTTCGTGAGATTTTTTAATATAAAACTTCAAATAGTCATCACATTCTATAATGCCCAAAAATTCATGTCCTGATAATTTACACCAAATTGGAATATCTTCAAGAGCGTGTGAGAAATCGCTCAAAACTTCTAGTATCTCTCCTAGTTCTAGTTCTTTTAAGGCATTCTTAATAGAAACAATGTGCATTGGGCACATAAGATAAACTATATCAATAGTTTTATCAACCTTTAATGGTTTTAAAAATTTAATATCTTTCATTCCTATCACCAAATTCCTCTCCAAAGTACTTTCTCTTAAACCTGGATATTTCTTCTTGTGATAACCACCTATAAGACCCAGCTACACCCGTAAGCCTAAAATCGCCAATTGCAATTCTTATCAGTCTTTTTACATCATATCCCATTTTCTTTAAATATTCTTTTACCAAATGCTTCATCCCTTCATGAAAGGCTATTTCAATCCAAGATGCGTCAGATAAGTTTTTAATCACTTTAAAGTCGTCCGGTTTTACAAATTTGCCCATTAAAAAACAGCCTGAAAGTACCTTTTCTTTGCTAGCTATATCAAATATAGGATTAATCAGAACTTGATATCTCTTTATAATCTTAAAGGAAGGATGGTGTATTTTGTGAGCAAATTCACCATCATTTGTCATTAAAATAAGGCCTTCTGAGTCAAAATCTAATCTCCCAGCAGGGAAAAGCCTTACATCAAAATCCTTAAAATACTTATCCAAAGTTTCTAAACCACTAGGATCTTTTCCAAGGGCAGTTAAAACCCATCTTGGTTTGTAAAAGAGCAAATAAGCTCTCTTTTTGCTTACTTTAACTAATTCACCATTAACTTTTACAATGTCTTTATACGGATCAATCTTACAATTTAATTCAGTAATAACCTTTCCGTTTACTTCTACTTTTCCAGATAAAATCAGATTTTCTGCCTTTCTCCTAGAAGTAATCCCAGAAAAACTTAAAAATCTATTAATACGCATTAGATAATTAATTATCCCTAACTCCAATCTATATAAATATTTTATATCTGATATAATTTTAACTCATCATACAAATTTTTCAAATAAGTAAAGCTTTTTAAAAACGCTCAATTCTAGAAATAAAGAGATTTTTATTATTTATTATATAAATTATTAAATAAAATTTACTACACCACTTGACAAATAGGTTATAATTTTATGAAAATTAAGTGATATATAATGTTCACTTTAAATTTATTCTACTAACAAAAGGAGGTCATAGCATGTCAGAACTAAAGGTCAGTGCTAAATCAAATCCAAATGCTGTAGCAGGTGCCCTTGCAAATACAATAAGAGAAAAAGGGCGAGCAGAATTACAAGCTATAGGTGCGGGAGCTGTAAATCAAGCAATAAAAGCAATAGCCATAGCAAGAGGTTATGTTGCACCTAGCGCAATAGATCTAATCTGTGTACCTGCTTTTGCCGATGTCGAAATTCAAGGTGAGGCCAAAACAGCTGTAAAATTAATTGTTGAACCGAGAAGACCACAATCCTAAGTTGTTAAACGCCTTACCCAAAACCTTTTTTATTGATGTTTTGGGTTGTCAGATGAACAAATATGAGGGAGAGGTTTTAACCTCTCTCTTTTTAAAGTATGGTTTGTCTCTAGAGAGTCCCGAAAATGCTGAAATAATTGTTCTACTAACGTGCGCAGTAAGGGAAAACGCTGAAAATAAGGCGTTGTCAAGGATAGGAAAATATTTAAAATACAAAAAGGAAAGAAATTTGAAATGCTTTGCGCTTGGAGGCTGTCAAGCAAAAATATGGGGCGAAAAAATACTAGAAAGATATCCAAAGATCGATGTCTTATTTAGCCCGGCTTCTTTTGAAGACATTGAAACAGTTGTAAAAAATATAATTGAACGATCTCGCTATATTACCTTAAAGGAATCGATAACAAATCCAGATTGCATTCCTATACCTGAAATTCAACATAGCTTTCCTAGCGCTTATTTACCAATTTCATCAGGATGTAATCAATTCTGTACCTACTGCGCCGTTCCATATGGAAGAGGAAGGGAAAAGAGCAGAACTCTCGAAAGCATATTAAAAGAGGTCTTAAAAAGACAAAATCAGGGATTCAAAGAAATTATATATCTAGGTCAAAACTGCGATTCTTATGGTAAAGACATTGGCTCATCCCTTAAAGAGCTCTTAGAAATTAGCGCAAGAGATTTCCCAGACCTATGGTTTAAATGCATAACAAATTACCCCTCAATGATCACAAGAGAATTATTGGAAACTGTAGCCTCATATGATAATTTGTGCAACTACTTTAGTATACCTATGCAATCAGGTTCTGATAGGATTCTTAAATTAATGAACAGAAAATACAGTGTAGAACAATACAGGAATTCCATACGCATGATCAGAGAAATAATACCTGATGCTGTTATAACGTCAGATTTTATTGTAGGATTTCCAGGAGAAACAGACGAGGACTTTAAGGATACTTTAAATGCAATTGAAGAGTTTCAATATGACACCGTAAATATAGCAATATATTCAAAAAGGCCATTTACTCCTGCATCAAAATTTGAAGACAAAACCTCATACCAAGAGAAAGTAGAGAGGACAAATATCCTAATAAAGAAGGCAGAAGAGATTTCACTTGCTTTTAGGCAACGATACCTAAATAAAGGAATTGATGTTCTCATAACTGGAGAGGATAAAAAAAGAAAAGGTTTTATTTCATCAAGAACAAAGGGACACCAAGTTGTTCTTTTCAAGAAAAAAGATAGGTTAGATCCTGATTTAAAAACAAGGGTTCAAATAACCAAAGTTCTTTCTCATTATATGATTGGAGAGGAAACATAAGCTATTCCTTTTCTATTAGACAAATGATCTCCCTATCTAAATCAAGCGATTCATTTACAACTTTTAAAATATCATCTCTAGTTACCTGGTCTAATTTTTCTAGATATGATATAAGGTAATCTATCTCATCAAAAAGTATGTGCTTTCCTATTAAGCTCGAAATTTTGAAATTTGTTTCAAAATCAAGAAGATATCTCCCTCTCAAGAGTCTTTTTAACCTTAAAAGTTCTTCTTCGCTCACTCCATTTTTCTTTAACTTTTTAATTTCATTTCTAATAACTTCAATAGCCTCGTCCAAATATTTTTGATTAAGACCTGCAATTACTCCAAATATCGACGCTTTTGCAAATATGTAATTGAAAGTAGAAACATCATAAGCAAGACCTCTTTTTTCTCGTATTTCCTGAAACAAAACAGAACTTCCTCCAGAACCCAAATAGGCGTCAATTATATCAAAAACAATTCTCTCTCTTTCTCTATATCCATTAGTTCTAAAGCCATAAATTAAATTAGCCTGCTTTATATCCTTTCTTTTCTCGACAAAGAAAACTTTTTCTGGGAGAATACCTACAGAATAATTAAAGATAGAGGGCTCTTTTTCTGGTATGTTGCCAAAATACTTATCAGATAAATCAAGAACCTCATCCTCGTCAAATCTCCCAGCAATAACTAAAATTGAATTATTTGGTACATAAAACTTCTTATAAAATTCAATAATTTTCTCATATTCGATATTAGAAATTACCTCTTCCCTACCAATTATAGGAAATCCCAAGGTACTTTCTGGAAAGGATTTTTTCAAGAAATTATTAAAATTCCAACTTGGTATTCTATCAAAGGACCTCTTCATTTCCTCTAATACCACAAGACGTTCTTTATTTACCTCATCTACTGGAAAGGTAGAATAAAACACAATATCTGAAATTATATCAAGCGATAGTTGCATAGAATCATATGGCATATAAGTATAGAAAACTGTATATTCATTAGAAGTAGCTGCGTTTATTTCCCCACCAACGCTTTCTACTTCGCAAAAGATATCAAATGCATTTCTCTTTTTTGTTCCTTTAAACAATAAATGTTCTAGAAAGTGAGATAACCCATTTGTATTGTAATCTTCCAAAGCACTTCCAACTTTAAGATACAGAGAAGTAACTATACTGTTAGATTCTAAAATTGGAATTAAAACAACTTTAAGAGAATTCTTTAATTCTTTGATTTTAAATTCAGGAAAGTAAAATTTTTGCAAAACGCACCTCCACAAAGTTTAAAGTAAAAGTTTACAACTAAAGTGAAATTAAGTAAATTTTAGGGAAGGTATAACAATGGATTAACAGGCTTACCATTAATTCTTATCTCAAAATGCAGGTGAGGACCTGTAGCATACCCCGTGTCCCCCACATAGGCTATAACTTGTCCTTGTCTTACATATTCGCCTACATATGCTACCAATCTACTTGCATGCGCATAAAGCGTAGATACTCCTCCTCCGTGATCTATAATGACTGCCTTCCCATAACCGTCATACCAACCAGAGTAAACGACACGACCACTATCCGCAGCAACTATTGGCGAACCGTATTCTGCCCCTATGTCAATTCCAGTATGAAAGCTTTGGACGTGCAAATACGGATCATATCTTGGCCCAAACGGAGAAGTAATGGGTCCAGATGCTGGCCATATAAATCTACCAGTCCCTACGCGAGGAGTCGAACCTAAACTCCTCAAAAAGGCCTCTATCTCTTGTGATTTTGCTTGTAATTCAGCTTCAGCCGCTTCATATGCTGCTCTATTACTCATTATATTCTTCAATATGGCCTGCCTTTCATTTCTTTGAGCAGCAATCTCTTGTTTCTTTTGCTCAAGATCATTTTTGAGCTCTACCGCCTTTGAGCGTTCCTCTTCTTGCATTTTCAAAAGATTATTTAGATTTTCCATAGCAATTGAATACTGATTAAGAATTTCTTTATCTTGAGTAGCTATTCTCTCAAAAATAAAAAAGGTTTCAAACCAATCGTTAACGTTATTGTTCATAGACAATACAACGTCTAAAAATGGAAGTTCTTGCATCATATAAATTGATCTTAATCTATTTGCTACTTGCATTTGCTTTTCTTGAATAACCTTTTTTTGGTAGTTAATCTGAGAAGACGTATCTTGGATCTTTTGTTGTAAAAGATTTAATCTATAATTAACGTCCTTTATTTCAGTTTCCTTAAGATCTAGATTAGCGTCAATTTGATCTATTTGACTTATAATCCCATTTTCCTGTTGTTTTAATTGATTAACAATAGCCCTCTTTTCTTCGATTTGCGCTCTAATGCTCTCTAACTCGCTTCTTTTTTGTTCAATAACTTTGTTGGATTCCCCTAGAGCATATGGCAAAAGCACTGTCAAAAGAAGTATAGAAAAGAAGAAGGAAAAAACAACATATCGATTCATTTCACCTTGGAAATACAGGTAAAAATAAGATTACTGATGTTACTACAAAAACGGCAACAAGTATTATGGTTACAAAAAATATAAATTTACTAGATCTCATAAGTTTCAACATACAAAAGCCTCCCTAACATCACCCCAGCATTTTGCTGGAAAAATTCTCAACAGCAGAAGGTAGTTTAAAATTTTATAAATTTACAAAAGCAAAATAATTTCTTAGTTATTTTAACACAAATAAAGATCAAGTTAATTATACCGACATTCCTCAAAAATAACCATAGTACCCTGAGAATCTTGCTCGGGGCCTACTGCTCTTATAGTAACACAAGCATCTTGCTCGCAGATGTTCTTCATAGTAACGCGAGCATCTTGCTCGCGAAAGTTTTTTTATTTTTTAAGCTATTCGAAATACCCTTGTTTCCTCATAATTGACAATTTAGTAAGCCCAGATAGATTTTATTTTGAGGAAAGACGTACTCATAATCTCAATAGCTTTTATCTTTTAGCGGTTTTCTTGCTTTGGCAAATAGGTACTTTCGATATTCGTTTGCAAACCTATGCGCTTCATCCCTTAAGTACATTAAGGCTCTTAGGGCATAATCGCTCTTTGGCAACCTTAGTTCTCTTTTATCCGTCAAGTAAATAACCTCTTCTTCCTTTGCTAAGGATATTACAATAGTAGAAGAATCTCTCAAATTCTTTAAAGCAACCTCTAATTGACCAAGACCTCCATCTATCAACAACAAATCAGCTTCTAATTTCTTCTTACAAAGAGTTTTTAGCGCCAAATCCAAAGAGGCATAATCATCTAAACTGTTGTCTTCAAGTCTTACTCTTCTATAATATCTTTTTCTTAGCCCCTTTTCATCGGCTGCAGACAATCCTGCAACTGTAGCCTCCCCTTGAAAATGTGCAACGTCTAGAGCAAAAGCCAAAGAAATTTTTTTCTCAAAAATTTCTGAAAGTCTTTCAAAACCCTCTTTAAAAACATTTATTTTATTTTTTGCAACTAGATTCTCTTTTGCAATTTTTAAAATTTCTAAATACTTTACGTCTAACCTTAATTTACCCTTTTTAGATGGTTCATTATCGTTTAACAAATCATCGCTAATTACCTTAATTCTGTGTTTCTTATTCCACCTCTCTTTGAAAAATCTCTCGATCAGATCAGCTTCATCAAGTTTTATGTTTATACAAATTAACTTCCCAGGCTCTATATTTGAATAAAAATCATATAAAAAAAACAACATAGCATCACGTAGGTTTGTTTCTTGAACGTTAATCAATCTCTTTATTATGTTGGTTGAAACAAATCCACGTCTTACTTGAACGAGCGATATGTCCCCTAGTTTATTAATATAAATAGCATCAACATCCAATTTGCCTTGAGGGTCAACTACTTTAATATTTGAAAAGGACTCTATGTAAAAAAGACTATCACGCAGCCTTGCGGCTTGTTCAAAATTTTCTTCTTTAGAAAATTTTTCTATCTGTTTAATTAAATCCTTTTTGACTCTATCAAGATCTCCTGTAAGCCAATCCTTGGCCAATAAAACTATTTTTTTATATTCTTCTTTATCAACCTTTCCTGTACAGGGAGCTAAGCATTGTTTCATTTGATATCTTATACAAAATGATTTTGCATTTTTAAATGTAGTTTTTGAACACTTGCGCAAGGGTAAAACGCTGTTTATATAATTTAAAAGGCTTCTTAACCTTGAACCTTCAGGATACGGGCCAATGTAGAGGACATCTTTTTTCTTTGTCGGTTTGCCCCTAAACAGTTCTAATGCTGGAAAATCTTCGTTAAAATCAATCTTTATATACGGATAAGACTTGTTGTCCCTTAACTGGACATTGTATTTTGGAATCTTTTCTTTAATAAGAGTCATTTCAAGAATAAGAGCCTCGTATTCGTTTCTTACAACTATAAAATCCAAATATTTTGCCTCACTTAACATTAAAGCAGTTTTGGGATCATGAGTTTTGCTTTTAAGATAATTTCTCAACCTATTAAGAAGATTTATTGCCTTACCTACATACAAAGTCTTCTTTTCTTTTGAAAAAAAGATATATACGCCAGGAAGTTCAGGGATATCTTCTAAATTTAATTCTTCAATAGAAAACACTAAGGCTTTTCTCCTCTTTGTCTGACATCTATTACATCAGGAATATCTTTGAGCTCTTTTATCAACCTCTCTCTTTCAAGGTTATCTTTTAGCTGAACTTCTAAAATCATATAAACTCTCTTCTTTGCCTTATTCGTATTCACAGAGGCTTTAACTACATTTATATTCAGGCTAGCAACCCTGATAAGCACGTCCTTCATAAAACCAACTCTATCTAAGCCCTCAATTATCATATAGCTTTCGTAAGATTCAGCCTTTAATTGATTATTCCAGCTTAGATCTATAATTCTATCACTACCCTCTCTTGCAATCTGACTTAAAAGATTGCGGCAATTTTCCCTATGAACTATCAAACCTCTTCCACGACTAATATAACCCTTTATTTTATCTCCAGGAACAGGTCCACAACATTTTGCAAAAGAAACCTCTAATCCCCCTATATCGCCTATTTTTACAACGTCATCCCTCTTTTTCGCTGCATCTTTAGACTTGAAAGTTGGCAAAACCTCCTCAGGTTTTGCAATCATGTCTTTAATTTTATTTACAACGCTGTGCGCAGATATATCTTGAAACCCTACTGCAGCTAAAAGATCGTCTGAAGTGGTAAAGTTTAGCCTTTTGGCAACTTCAAGAATCAAATTCTGTCTTTGATTTTCCTCAACAACTATATTTAACCTGGAAAGTTCCTTTAATACCTTTTGCCTACCCTCTAAAACTGCCTCGTTTTTGTGCTCCTTTTTAAAGTAGCTCTTTATTCTTTGTCTCGCCAAACTTGTTTTTACAAAATTTAACCAGGAGAGATGCGGCTTTGCATTTTTTGAGGTTATAATCTCTACAACATCCCCAGTTTGAAGAGGAGTGTTTAATGCAACCATTCTTGAATTAACCTTAGCCCCTATGCACTTATTGCCAACTTCTGTATGAATTCTATAAGCAAAGTCTACAGGAGTTGAATCAGCCTCAAGGTCTACTATATCTCCCTGTGGGGTAAAAACGAAGATCTCCTCCTCATTAAAGCTTGATTCAACCATATCCAAAAATTCTGTACCCTTTATATCGCTTTGCCATTCAAGAAGCTGTCTTAACCATATGAGTTTTAACTCGTTTATGTCTCTTATAGAACTTGTCTTCTTTTCTTTGTAAAGCCAGTGTGCTGCTACTCCTATTTCTGCTATTCTATCCATCTTAGCTGTACGAATTTGGATCTCAACTCTAACCCCACCAGGACCTAGCACAGTAGTATGTAGTGACTGATAGTTATTGGGTTTTGGAGCTGCAATAAAGTCTTTAAATCTACCAGGAATTGGTGGAAAGAGGGAATGAATAATTCCAAGTACGTGGTAACAACTGTTAATATACGGATCTTGTTCCTCAACATCTTCACCTATTATTATTCTTAACCCAAATATATCGTAAATATCCTCGATTTTTTTGTTCGTCCTCTTGAGTTTTTGATAGATGCTATAAATGTGCTTTTTTCTTCTTTTTATCTTAAAAGTGCAGTTTAATTCCTTTTGAAATCTCTCTTGTAACGTGCTCTCTATCTTTGATAAAAAATTTACATGGTTGTTGATGTTTGATTCCATATACATCAGAATATAGTTGAACATATCTCTATCAAGATAATAAAGCGCTAAATCTTCTAATTCACTTTTAATACCCCACATGCCAAGTCTATGAGCTAGAGGTGCAAATATCTTAAGAGTTTCATTTGCAATATGCTCTCTTTTTTCGCTAGCTAGAATTTCAAGGGTTCTCATATTATGAAGTCTATCCGCAAGCTTTATCACAACCACTCTAATATCCTTTGCCATAGCCACAAACATCTTTCTAAAAGACTCCGCTTGTCTTTCTCTTGGAGATTTAAACCTTAACTTTCCAAGTTTTGTTACTCCATCGACAAGAATTAAGATGTCTTCACCAAAATTTGTTTTTATTTCCTCTGGGGTTGTTTGCGTGTCCTCAAGTACATCATGAAGTAGGGCTGCACCCAGACATCTATAGTCAATTCCAACATCTTTAAGTATCAAAGCTACATTAAGAGGGTGGTATATATATGGTTCTCCTGAAAGCCTTCTTTGATTGCCGTGTTTTGAATAAGCAAAGAAAAAGCATTTTAACAAAAACTCCCTTTCTAACTCATCGAAACCCTCTAAAAGATCTTTCAACCCGGGGAAAGTAGGAATTAGTTCATCCAAATTTAGTTGACTTTCTTGATTTATTGACATAAAATCATCTTTTCATTTCACAAATTAATAACAATTTAGAAACACCATTTTTGCGTCTAAAAATTCAAAATCAATCCCATCTATCTTTACCTTTGCTTCCCAAACAGCGTCAAACTTCGCATTCAATAAACTTTTTGAAATTTGCCTATTATTTTTTATTATCCACCTGATATTATTATAGTGTTTAAAAACTACAATCTCAGAATAATCAGCAGAGCTTTCAAAATCCTTAAACTCAATACCTCTTGTGCAAACCAAAACTCTTTGGTTTCCAAATCCAAAGGGTGTCATAGCCATAAGTGCTCTAAAAAAATTATCGTCGATTGAAAAACCGTCAAAAGATATGTCAATATTTAAGATTGGTATTCTCTCTCTTATTCTAAACCTCTCAAAGCTCTTTTTTATCTCAGGAAAGGCATTACCTTTAAGTGTAAAACCCACCGCGCCTTGATGTCCGCCAAAATTTATAAAAGAGCTATTTATTGCCGGGTATTCTGATGTTACTTGATTGTACAGGTCTATTAGATCAACATCATTTCCGGGACTTCTCCCAGAGCCATATAACAGTTGATCTCCAGAACAAAGGAAAAATGGCTTGTTATAAGAACAAGCAAGCCTTGCAGCTAGAGGTCCAATTATACCTTTAGGACAGTTGTCTATCTTCAAAAAATGTACAGAGGGTGAGTATAGACTTTCATTTAAGATATTAATACAGGTAGAGAAAAATTGACTCTGCATAGCCTTTCTTTTTTGATTTAATGTTTCCAAAAGCGTGCACTTCTCAATAGATTTTCGCAAATCCTTTTCAAGTAAAAAACTTAGGGCTAGATCTGGTTTTCCGATTCTACCAGCTGAATTTATAAGGGGGACGAGATAAAACATTAAATCTTCAATAGTAATATAGGGTAACTTAACGTTAAAAAAATTTCTAATTCCTGGAATTGTGCTCTTTCTTAGTTGATTTAAACCTAACTTAACAATAATTCTACTGTCACCCAATAATTCTATAGAATCCCCAACAGTTCCAATAGTAGCCAACTCCAACAAAGTTGGAAATATATCACAACAACTGTTAAACATATCCAAAAGCATCAAAAACCTTAATATGATGCCAGCGCTGCAAAGCAAATCTCCACCCCACATATGTGGATTTACAAGGTTAATTTCCCTGTCTAAATCACAAAGTATTTCATGATGATCCAAATAAAGTAAATTGAGCTTCATTTCTTTAGCGGCTAACCAAACTTCCCTAGAGTTTGATCCAGAATCAAGCACAATTATGTTTTTTATACCAAGGTCCCTGAAAAATTCCAATATATCAACCCTAATGCCATAACCCTCATCCCTTGTAGGAAGTTTAAATATGAACTTTTTATTCAAACAAGATAAAAAGGTGCCTAGAATTGCTACAGAAGTTATTCCATCAGCATCGTAGTCTCCAAAAATTCCAATAGGTTCATCAGCGCTGATCATCTTCTTAAAGACGTCAAGGGCTCTTTCAGTATAGTTGTTTTCAAATTTGTTATCAAAATTGTCTATAGAAACATTCAGAAATCTTACAATATAACTCTCTGGCAACTGCCTATTTTCAAGAATAAATCTTACAAATTCCTGAACGCTTTTGACTTTAACATAACTGGATAAAGGCTTGCGCCATCTATATCTAGGCAGATCATAGTCCATTGTAGTGCTGTCTTTCAGATTTCATCTGTTTTTTATAACCTGACAAACTTTGTATATATCTTCTGGATTCAAAGTATGAAAAATAGGTAGGGATAAAACTTCTTTCGAAACCTTTTCCGCAACCGGAAACGAACCTTCTTTATAACCGAGATAACCAAAGGCTTTCTGAAGGTGAAGCGGCAAAGGATAGTGTACAGCTGATTGTATACCGTTTGTAGATAAGTGTTTAATCAGTTCATCTCTTTTCTCTACCCTGATAGTAAATTGATGATAGGTATGGCGGCAATCTTCCTTTTCAATGGGTAAAGAGACTATACCCTTAAGCTCCTTAAGATAAATAGCTGCCAATTTCCTCTTTCTTTCTATAAAATCCTCAAAATACTTTAACTTTACATTTAAGATTGCTGCCTGTATTGTATCACATCTGGAATTGTATCCTATAATCTCATGTAAATACTTTTTTCTGCTTCCATGAGATCTGAGCATGTTAATACGTTCGCAGATGGTTTCATCCTTTGCAAAAACTGCACCTGCATCGCCATATGCGCCCAAATTTTTTGTAGGGAAAAATGAGAGAGCGCTAATGTCCCCTATTGAACCCGTTTTTTTACCCTTATAAAGCGATCCAAAAGCTTGCGCGTTATCTTCAATAATTAGCAAGTTGTATTTCTTTGCAATCTTTACTATTTCATCCATATCGGCACTATGGCCAAAAAGGTGTACAGGCAAAATAGCCTTAGTTTTCTCTGTAATTTTTTCCTCAATTAATTTGGGGTTTATATTAAAGGTACTTTCATCTATATCAACAAAAACTGGCTTTGCTCCAACAAGGGTTATAGTGCTTGCAGTGGCTACAAACGTAAATGGAGTTGTTATAACCTCATCTCCTGAGTCAATGCCAGCAGCCCTTAATGCGATTAGCAAAGCATCTGTTCCTGATGCAACAGTAAATGCTCTCGCGTCAAGATAATTAGAGAGGTTGGTCTCCAATTGTACTACTTGTTCACCCATTATATAAGAGCCGCTTTCTAATACCTTCAATATTTCCCTATCTATTTCGCTTTTTAATTCATTGTACTCTTTATTAAAATCTGCTAGTTTAACCACACTTACCTCCAAATCCTTTCACTGTATCTTTTTAAATTGTCTAAATACTCTTTTTCTTGGAACCATTATTACAGCTGAACACTTATTGCATCTAAAAACTATATCAGAACCAAGATACAAAATGGTCCAGAGATTAGAGCCGCAAACATGAGGTACCCTTGATTTTAAAATCATTCCCTCTGAAAGACCATCTTTATCATTTACCAATATACCACCTCTTGCGAAATTTTAATAATTTTATAACACAGAACCTAACTTAGTCAGGCATTAATTCTACCAACAAATTGTTCATAAAAAGAATTCCTTTTTCAGTAAGAAAGAACACGTCGCCTTTTATTTTAACAAGCTCATCAAACTTTTTTATAACTGACAAACATCTGTCTATAATCTTTTTATCAAATTCCTGCTCTAACTGAGAAATTTTAATTCCTTCCATTAGCCTTAATCCCATCATTATTTTCTCGAAAAAGATTTCTTCCTCTGTAAGCCTAATATCCTCTTCCAACAAAAATTGTTTGTTTAAATAAGCCTCTAAATTTGAAAGTCTCTTAAATCTATGATTTCCAATTTTAGAAGAAGCTGAGGGTCCAAAGGATAAAAAGTTCATGTATCTCCAGTACTTTAAGTTATGTTTACAAAGGTAGCCATCTTTTGCATAATTAGCAATTTCATATCTGATGTATCCCTTCTTAGATAGATATTCTCTTGAATAAGTCATAAATTCAAGAACCATTTCATCTGGCAAGACAAAGCTTGCTTCTAACGGATATACAGAGACGCTCTTTACATTATCAAACGCAGAAACAATATCTAAAGAATTTTTAAGTGTAGCTAAATTTTGACCTGGTATACCTAATAGCAGATCTACATTTACGTTTTCTATTCCAAGTTCTTTCGAGAATATCAAGGCTTTATAACCGAAGTTTTCTCTATTAAGCTTTAACAGTTCTTCGTTCTGAAAGGAAACTATTCCAAGACTTAGTCTATTGAAAAAGACATCATTTTTGTCTTTATAATTTTCTAAAAAGGACTTAGGATTTGCTTCAAGGGTAATTTCAGGATCGCTTAACTTAAATTTAGATTTGAGTTTTCTTATTAAATTTTTTAATAAACCTGGCTTTATTAGAGAGGGAGTTCCTCCCCCAAAGTAAATACTATCAACAAATGAATTTTTTAACAAATCCTTATTATTCTGACTTAGATAATCTATTTCAGATTCTAAGGCATCAAAAAATTTCTCAATTTGACCGTCTTTTAAAATCTTTGAAAAAAAGTGGCAATAGTTACATCTCTTTTCGCAAAATGGAATATGAATATATATTCCTAAGCTTTCATCCATGATTTTATTTTCCTAAAAATCAAAAGTTTAAGTTGTGCTGGAATTCTTTAAGATCTCAAAAAACACTTCTTGAGGAATTTGAACATCTCCTAACA
>NZ_JBRCUV010000042.1:0-10780 GCF_053498235.1 Thermodesulfobium sp. | reverse complement strand
TTATAAAATAATTTAATTTGCTATCTATATAATATCTATTGTAAAATAAATAGTTCAATAATTTTTTAGAGGAGGTTTTCATGATACCTGCTTTGGAACATATACCATCTGGATGTGCAGCAGCGGGAATCATGAATCAGTCAGGTGTCTGCATATCTGGCGATGCAATTCTTGACATGATGTCAGTTATGCACTCCAGGTCAAATGGTTTAGGTGGCGGCTTTGCTGCTTATGGTATTTATCCGGAAATTCCAAATTATTATTGTTTGCACATTATGTTTGATACCGAATCAGCAAAAAGAGAGGTAGATTCCTTAATTGAAGAAAACTTTATAACAGAGCGTGAGGAAAAAATTCCTACAAGAACTATTGAGGAAATTAAAGACCCTCCTCTTTTGTGGAGGTATTTTGTTCTTCCAAAACCAGATAAGTTGATAGCTAAAGATATGGAATCTGATGATTTTGTTGTAAAGTTGGTAATGCTTATAAATACAAGAATTCCAGGTTCTTACGTAAATTCTTCAGGGAAAAATATGGGTGTTTTTAAAGGGGTAGGCTATCCTGAAGATATTGGTCGCTTTTTTATGTTAGAAAAATATAGCGCGTATATTTGGACTGCACACGGAAGATTTCCTACAAACACTCCAGGTTGGTGGGCGGGAGCTCATCCTTTTTCTATTCTTGATTGGACGGTAGTTCACAACGGAGAAATTTCTTCATATGGGATCAATAAAAGATTTTTGGAAACATATGGCTACAAATGTGTACTTCTAACTGATACCGAAGTAATAGCATATACTTTTGATTTATTAGTTAGAAAGCACGGTTTACCTTTAGATATCGCGTGCAACGTTGTAGCAGCTAAGTTTTGGAAGGATATAGAACTTATGTCAGAAGAAGAAAAGAAACTTCATACAGCATTGAGGATGACTTATGGGAACCTACTTTTGAATGGTCCATTTGCAATTATTGTTGCTACTAATAATTACATGATGGGTTTAAATGACAGAATTAAGTTAAGACCTTTAGTTTATGGTAAAAAAGGTGATTTTTCATATTTAGCTAGTGAAGAGTCAGCTATTAGGAAGGTAGAAAGTAATCTTGAAGACGTTTATTCCCTTATAGCTGGTGAACCTTTGAAAGTAGAGGTAAAGAAAGATGTCTGTGCTTGATAGGCTTCTTCCTGAATTTTTTGTGAAAGTAGATAAAGAGCTTTGCATAAAGTGCGGACAATGTGTAATGAACTGTGGTTTTTCAGCCTTACTTCAAGATAAGAACAAGAACGTAAAACCGGTTCATGAAAAATGTGTGGCCTGTCAAAGATGTATGTATGTTTGCCCTACAAAAGCTATACAGGTAAGTAAATTTCCTGGTACTCAAAAGCATAATGATTATTGGAAACCAGAATATATAAATAATATAAAAAAGCAGGCTAATAGCGGTGGAATACTTCTTACAGCCGCAGGGAATGACAAACAATATCCTATAATTTTCGACAGATTATTATTAGACGCTTGTCAAGTTACCAATCCATCAATTGACCCTCTTAGAGAGCCAATGGAAACAATAAGTTATCTTGGTGAAAAACCTGTTAATATATTTATTGAATTCAAGGATAATAAGTATATTTTGAAAAATAACCTAAAGCCAAATGTAAAACTTAATTCTCCAATCATATTTGCTGCTATGTCATATGGGGCAATATCATTAAATGCTCACAAAGCTCTTGCACGGGCTGCGAAGGAATGTGGCATTTTAATGAATACTGGTGAAGGTGGTTTGCACAAAGATCTTTATGAATATGCAGATAATATTATTGTTCAAGTAGCTTCGGGTAGATTTGGTGTAACTCCTGAATATCTTAAGAGGTCTGCTGCAATTGAGATTAAAATAGGGCAAGGAGCTAAACCTGGAATTGGAGGACATTTGCCTGGATACAAAGTAGACGATGAAATTTCTTTTACCAGAATGATTCCAAAGGGCACAGATGCTCTGTCTCCTGCTCCTCATCATGATATTTATTCAATTGAAGACCTAGCTCAGCTGATTGCTTCTTTAAAGGAAGCAACTGATTATTCAAAACCTGTAGGAGTTAAAATTGCTGCAGTTCATAATGTTGCAGCAATTGCATCAGGGGTTGCAAGAGCCGATGCAGATTATATTGTAATTGACGGTTTTAGGGGAGGTACAGGTGCAGCTCCTAAAATGATAAGAGATCATATTGGAATACCAATAGAGCTTGCAATTGCAGCTGTTGATGATAGACTAAGAAAGGAAAAGATTAGAAATAAAGTTTCCATAGTAGCTGCGGGTGGCATAAGGCATGCTGCGGATATGGCTAAAGCGCTAGCTCTTGGCGCAGATTTTGTTACTATTGGAACCGCCGCACTAATAGCCATTGGTTGTACCCTTTGTCAAAAATGCTATACAGGAAATTGTTCATGGGGAATTGCTACTCAAAGACCTGATCTAGTTAGTAGACTTGACCCAGATGAAGCTTCTAAAAAACTTGTTAATTTAATAAAGGGTTGGAGCTTAGAATTAAAGGAAATAATGGGCGCATTGGGAATTAATGCGATAGAAAGCTTAGTTGGGAATAGAGAAAGACTAAGGGCACTTGAACTTTCAAGTGAAACTTTGGAAGTTCTTGGCGTAAAGCCTGCCGGGAGGTAAATGGTAGATATGATTACTGTAGATGCTTTAAATATGGATTCTAAACAGTTGAATAGAAAAATTAAAGAGTTAGTTTCACAAGGACAAAAAGAAATTAATATTATAAATGTTCTTGGACAAAGATTTATTGGAAATGGAATACAAGACAATAGTTTAAAAATTACTATACATGGAGTTGCTGGAAACGATTTAGGAATGTTTATGGAAGGTGTCAGTATTGAGCTTTTTGGAAATGCACAGGATGGAGTGGGAAATACATTAAATGGTGGAACAATAAGTGTACATGGAAATGCAGGAGATGTTGTTGGTTATGCTGCCAGAGGTGGAAAAATTTTTATTGAAAAGAATGTTGGCTACAGAGTTGGAATTCACATGAAAGAATTTGAAAATAATGTGCCTGTGATAGTTGTAGGAGGAAGTGCTGGAAGTTTTTTGGGAGAGTATATGGCAGGTGGCATTTTGGTAATTTTAAATATAAACTCGCCTAAAATAATGAAAGCTGATGCAATCGGTACTGGTATGCACGGAGGGAAAATTTATATACGCGGTGATGTAGATATAAACAATATAGGCAAAGAAGTTGTGATTCTTGATATTGATGACAATGATTATAAAATTTTAAAAAATATTTTAAAAGAATTTGGCAACAAGTTTAACTTTAATGCTGTAGAACTTTTGAAAGATAAGTTTATTAAACTTAAGGCAATATCTCATAGACCTTATGGAAATCTTTATGCATATTAGCATCAAATTCGATAATATTTTGAATATGATATATAATATGCTTTTTTAACTTTTAATCTATGTTAGATAGAACTCCTCCATACAATTTGGAAGCTGAGCAAGCATTATTAGGATCTATGCTCCTAAGCAGGGAAGCGATTGCAATTTGTGCTGAAACTATCAAGCCTGAATATTTCTATAAAACTGCTCACAAACATATATATTCTTCTATTATTGAACTTTTTGATAAGGGTGATCCTGTAGATATAGTAACTTTATCTGAGAAGTTATCTACAAAAAATCTATTAGACGAAATAGGTGGTCCTGGCTATTTGGCAGATTTGGTTTCAAACTTATTAACGCCTGCAAACGTACAATATTACGCAAAATTAATTGAAGAAGCTGCACTATTCAGAAAACTTATAGAGGTTGGTACAGAAATTGTAGAAATTGGTTTTTCTAAGGAAAACATTGAAGATGCTCTTGATAGAGCAGAAAGGTTAGTTTTTGAAATAGCACAAAAAAGATCTAGAAAGGGATTTGTTCGTATTTCAGATGCCCTTACTTCTACCTTTGAAATGATTGACAAATCTTTTCAAAAAAAATCTGGAATAACCGGAGAACCTAGTGGCTTTAAAGATTTGGACTTTCTAACAGCAGGATTTCAACCTTCGGATTTGATTGTTATTGCTGCGAGACCGTCAATGGGTAAAACTGCCTTTTGTCTAAACCTTGCACGATATTTATCTGGACAGCCAGGAAAAGCAGTTGGAATCTTCTCCCTCGAAATGTCAAAAGAACAATTAGCCCAAAGATTGATTTGTGCTGAAAGTATGATTGATATACATAACCTTAGGACTGGAAATATTCAAGATCATGAATGGCCTAAACTTACAAGGGCCTTATCAAAGCTTTCTGAGTGCAACCTTTATATTGATGATACTCCTAATATTTCTATGCTTGAAATGAGAGCAAAATCAAGAAAATTAAAAAGCGAAACTCCTTTATCTTTGTTAATAGTAGATTATTTACAACTTATGCAAGGAAAAAAAAGTGAAAATAGAGTTCAAGAAGTTGCTGAAATTGCTAGATCGCTTAAAGCATTAGCTAGAGAAATAGAAGTTCCCATAATTGCACTTTCACAATTATCTAGGGCTGTTGAGAGTAGAACCGAAAAGAGACCAGTTTTGTCTGATTTAAGAGAATCTGGTGAAATTGAACAGATTGCTGATGTAGTTGCATTTATATATAGAGACGAGTATTACAACCCAAAATCAGAAAAGAAGAGAATAGCAGAAATAATTATTGCTAAACAAAGGAATGGACCACTTGGTAAAGTAGAGCTTGTATTCTTAAAAGAACAAGCAAAATTTGTAAATAAAGATGATTTTTATAGTAGCGAGTAAAATTTTGGAGGTGTAGTTTAATGCCAGGGATTGTTATTGTTGGAGCACAATGGGGAGATGAAGGCAAGGGCAAGATTACCGATTGGCTTGCACAAAGAATGAATCTAATTGTGAGATATCAGGGAGGAGATAACGCAGGTCATACTGTGGTGGTTGACGATAAAGAGTATAAATTCCACAATATACCTTCGGGAATTTTATATCCTGATAAAAAATGTATAATCGGTAACGGTGCTGTTTTAAATCTATGGATGTTATACAAAGAAGTTGAAAGTTTAAAAGAAAGAGGTCATGAATGTAAAAATCTTTTTATTAGCACAAGAACTCACTTAATTTTGCCCTTCCATCCAATTATAGATAGATGGAAGGACCAAACTCCAAATGGTAAGGTGATTGGAACCACAGGTAGAGGAATTGGTCCAACATATATGGATAAATATGGAAGAGTTGGTATTAGAATGGGCGATCTTTATTGCTCTGAATCTGATTTAAAGGATTTATTATACAAATCCTATGAAGAAAAGGTGAAGCTTTACGGTAAATTTGTAGATCTAAGTTCGGTAAACGTTAATTCAATTTTCAATGAACTGCTTAAATTCAAAGAATACTTTGCTGATCACGTTATAGATTCGGTTTATGAAATAAACGATGCCTTAAAGAATGGCCAAAAGGTATTGTTTGAGGGGGCTCAGGGAACTCTACTTGATCTGGATCATGGAACGTATCCTTTTGTAACATCCTCACATCCAACTGCTGGAGGAGCCTGTATGGGTGCTGGGGTAGGACCAAGGTATATAAATAGCATTATTGGTATAGCGAAGGCTTACACTACGAGAGTAGGAGAAGGCCCTTTTCCAACTGAGCTATTTGATGATATTGGTGAAAAAATAAGACAGAGAGGTCATGAATTTGGTACTACTACTGGTCGACCTAGAAGAACTGGATGGCTTGATGCTGTAGTTTTACACTATAGTTCAATTGTTAATTCACTAGATGGTTTTGCACTTACAAAATTAGATGTCTTAGATGATCTTGATACCTTAAAGATTGCTTACGCATATAAATTGAAATCAGGTAAAGTTGTAGATAAGATGCCATCTTGTATGTCTGATTTGTACAATGTTGAATTGTTGTATGAAGAATTACCAGGATGGAAGACTGATACAACTAATGTTAAAAAATTTGAAGATTTGCCGGAAAATGCTTTAAGATACATTAAAAAGATTGAAGAACTATCTAAAACGCCTGTATTATTCGTAAGTATAGGTGCTAAAAGATCTCAAACACTAATAGCTGATGATTCAATTTTAAAAAAGTTAGGAATTTGAAATAATTTAAAGCAAGTTCCCCATGAAAAAAGTATTAATTAGAAAAATGATTCTTAAAAAAAGAGAAGATCTTAGTTTAGATCTTCAAAAATCAATGAGTCAGGCTATTTGCTCGAAAATTATAAAGAGTTTGTTTTATTTAGAAGCAAATAGTTTAATGTTGTACTCTTCTATAAGAGGTGAGGTTGATTTAAAGGCACTATACATAGATGCCTTGAAAAGACATAAAAGCGTCTTTTTGCCAACGATATCTTTTAAAAGTTTAAAAATTGATCCTGTTCAGTGCTTTATAGATACAATATGGGAAAAGGGACCTTATGGCATCTTAGAACCTTTATATAAGCCAAATAGAATTAAAATGGTAGATTTTGACTTGGTTTTTGTTCCGGGAGTAGCCTTCGATCGTAACTTTAATAGAATAGGTTTTGGCAAGGGGTTCTATGATAATTTTTTAAAAAGATTACCTAAAACCACCTTAAAGATCGGCGTAGCATTTAATATGCAGATAGTTGAAGATATTAGCTCAGATCCATGGGATATTAAAATGGATATGATAGTTACTGAAAAGGGTTTTCTTTGCCGTGAAGAATCATGAAAGAGCTTGACACAATATTATTACTAAAAAAGACAGAAAGCACTCAAGATGTATCAAAAAATTGGATTAGAAAGTATGGTTTTTCTCCGGTTATAGTTGCATCGGAACAAACTAAAGGGAGAGGACAGAGGAATTCATTGTGGCAATCTAATAAAGGTGGGTTATGGTTTTCGGTATCTTTAGAAAATTTTTCTACTTTTAAAGATACTTTAATTCCTCTTATGTGTTCATATTCTGTAATAAAAACCTTAGAAAAGTTAGCTTTAAAACCACTCATTAAATGGCCAAACGATGTTATTATATTTCAAAAGAAAGTTGCAGGTATTCTTGTGGAAAAGTTTATCTTTAACAGAATAGTATATTATATTTGTGGGTTTGGAATAAATGTTAATAATGAAATTAATATTGAGAATATTAGTTATCCTGCAACTAATCTAAAATCAATTCTCAATAAAGAAATAAATATTAATTCGCTTTTATTTAATATTCTAGAAGTTTTTGAAAATATTTTAGAAAATTTTTCTGACACGTTTTTTAGTATGGTGTTAGAAGAGATAAATTGTAAACTTTTTTTGAAAAATCAATTTATAAATATTAAAAAACAAAATGAGCTTATTTATAATGCAATTTTGGACTCGATCGGCTCTTCGGGAGAATTAATTTATATTTTGAACGGAGAATATCATTCTTTATTCTCTGGAAGGATCATTTTCTAATATGAGGTGTAAAAATGTTTTATAAAAGCACTAGGGGATTTAACGAAAAACTTTTAGCTTCGAAAACAATTTTAGAAGGAATATCAAAGGATGGTGGGCTTTTTGTACCCGAACAAATACCTGTAATTAGTATGCAAGAAATTTTAAATTTAAACAGTTATCAAGATACTGCTTTTTTAGTATTAAAAAATTTTTTAACTGATTATACTGATGAGGATCTTAAATTTTCTATAGAAAAAGCATATAATGCTAGCAAATTTGATGATAAGAGAATCACCCCAATTTTTAACTTTGATAATAATTGTTTAATCACTGAATTGTGGCATGGTCCAACTTCTGCGTTTAAAGATATTGCTCTTCAAATTATGCCAATTTTATTATCTATTGCTAGAGATAAAAATAAGGTAAAAAATGAAATAGTTATATTAGTTGCCACTTCTGGTGATACTGGAAAGGCAGCTCTTGAAGGATACAAAGATGTAAAGGGTACTAAAATAATAGTTTTTTTCCCGCATAACGGCGTAAGTGAAATTCAAAGGTTACAGATGGTTACTCAAGAAGGATCTAATACGTTTTCTTATGCAGTTAAAGGGAATTTTGATGACGTTCAGAATAACGTAAAAGCAATATTTAATGATAGAACTTTAAATAATATTCTTATAGAACATGGATTTGAGTTATCTTCAGCTAACTCTATAAACTGGGGAAGACTTGTTCCCCAAATTGTATATTACTTTTATTCATATATTCAAGGCTTACAAAAGGGTTTGTTTAAAAACGGAACTAGAGTTAACTTTGTAGTTCCTACAGGTAATTTTGGAAATATTTTAGCTGGTTATTATGCAAAAAAAATGGGTTTACCAATTAAAAAGCTTATTTGTGCTTCTAATAGCAACAATGTACTTACGGATTTTATTAACACTGGAGTTTACAATAAAAAAAGAAGGTTTTATAAAACGATCTCACCCTCTATGGATATTCTGATATCAAGTAATTTAGAGAGACTTTTATATGATTTATCTGGTGGTGACTCAGATTATGTTGCAAGTCTGATGAACCAATTGAAAGAAGATGGAATGTATAGAGTTGATTTAAGGATGCATAAAAAAATAAGAGATTTATTTTGGGCTGATTGGGCTGATGATGATATTACAAGAAGACAAATTTATAAAGACTACACAGAAAAAAACTACCTCCTAGATACACACACTGCAGTTGCTAGAGCTGTTTATTTTAAATATATTGATCAAACTTCAGACGATACTTATACTTTTATTTTATCAACTGCCAATCCTTATAAATTTTCAGTAAGCATTTACGAAGCTTTGTTCGGTAAACCAAATCACTACAAAAGTGAATTTGATTTAATGTTTGAAATTGAAGAGAAAACTAAAGTTCCAATACCAGAGCAGTTAAGATCTCTTAAAGAAAAGAGTATAATTCATAAAGGTATAATAGATAAAGAACTTATGAGCGATATAATATTAAAAACCTTGAATATAAAATCATAATTTTCTGGTATAATAAAACTTTAACGCCAACGTAGCTCAGCTGGCAGAGCAACTGATTCGTAATCAGTAGGTCGGCGGTTCAAATCCGCCCGTTGGCTCCAGTAAGTTTAGTAAATTACTTAAATGCAAATTTTCATTTTAGATTGCATTTTACGCAATTTTTGCCATCAGCTTTTGCTTTATAAAGTAACATATCGACTCTTTTAGTTATTGAGTCTATATCATCATTTTGTTGATAATCTGTAACCCCGAAGCTTGCAGTAATAGAGCATGCTATTCCAAAAATATTTAGTTTAGATATTTCGTTATTTAGCTCGATAGCTTTTTTGCAAGCAAATTGCGAATTTGTATTTGTAAGAAGTATCATAAACTCCTCTCCACCCCACCTAGCTATAAAATCAGTTTTCCTTATTCTTTTCTTTACAAGTTCAACTACATTAATAAGAACCTTATCCCCTATTGAGTGTCCATATGTATCGTTTACATTCTTAAAGTTGTCAATATCAAACATTATTAGAGAAAATGGTATTTTATTTCTTTTAGTTCTCTCTATTTCTTCTTCGAGTCTTTGTTCAAAATATCTTCTGTTGTAAGATGATGTCAAAGAATCCATGATAGAAAGAAGTCGATAGTTCTCTTCACTCTGTCGAAGCTTCTCCTCGAGCATCTTTCTTTCGGTAATGTCTTGAACTGTCCAGATAGAAGTTTTTTCGTTTTCATCTAATACATTCGCAGTAACTTCACAGATTATCTTTTTGCCGTCAGCTCTCTTTTGAGCTAATTCGAGCGCTTCTATTCGTTTATTTCGAAAGAGTTCATCATATATTGTTCCAATTCGATAATATTCATCTTGATCAAAAAATAATATTTTTGTAGGCTTTCCTGTTAAAGAGTCAGTATTTTCGTAACCAAAAATTTGGGCAAATTTAGAATTCACCTGTACAAATTTTCTATCCCTTACAAGAGCAATGCCAATCAGAGCGTTATCGATAATATTTTTTCTAATTTCTGAGCTCTCTTTCTCTTTCTTTCTAAGATCTAATCTATCAAGGCCCAATGAGATATCTTTTGAAAGTTCTTCTAAAAGTTTTTTTAAATCTTCGTTAAATACATTCTCGCTGCCGTGATAAACAGAAAGATTCGCCCATATTTCTTTATTTCTAAAGATAGGAATAGTAGCACTCGATTTTATGCCAAACTTTGATGCAGCTTCTTTCCATGGATAATTAAAAGATTTTTTATCAAATGTTTGGCTATATGTAGGTCTCTTTTCTCTCCAAGTTCTGCCAGATAGACCTTGACCTTCAGGAATATTTGGGTTGGCAGAGATAAAGATGGAATTGGCATAGTCTGTTTCACCACTTGAAGCTAAAATCCTAAAAACATCATTTTCATCAGGCCGTGCAATAAAAGCAAGCTTTAAATGGCCATATTTAACTGCAATATCACAAATTGATTGTAGCAGTGTTGACTCATCTTCTACATTTAGTAATAATTGGTTTACTTGAGAGAGTAAAGATCTAAAATCTATGATTCTCCTAAGATTCATCTCTCTACTTTTAAGGAATACTAATAAAAATATATTTAATATTACTGTCAAAATTAAAATGATAATTTCGAAAGGCCATCTTTCAAAAGATGAGTTTATATAATTTTGCCATATCAGGCTTTCTGGATAGTAAACTTTTATCTCGAATGGATATTCTGAAACATTTACAGATATCCTGTAATTTTCTGGAGTTTTTGAAGTATCAATAATAAAAAAGCCATCCTTAAGCGTTCCTATCTTTTCGTTATTTCTATTATCTATAACTACGAAATTGAAATT
>NZ_JBRCUV010000041.1:0-5573 GCF_053498235.1 Thermodesulfobium sp. | reverse complement strand
AGTTTTTATATATACTCCTAAAAAAATTATATATATCATATTTTAATTATAATTTTAATTATAAATTAATCGAAAAGAATATTACAAATAAAAGTATTTAATAAAAGTTTATTTCTAAAGGTTGTATTATATAAAAAGATTTAGTTAGGAGGAGGAAAAATGAAAAAGGTAGTAATTGTGGCAACTGGTGGTACAATTGCAATGAAAAAGGATAAAAGTGGTAAATCAATTCCAGCTGTTTCTGGCGAAGAGCTCCTTGATAGCGTCCCAGGAATTAGAGAAATTGCAGATTTTGAAGTTGTAAATTTTAGTAATTTTGCAAGCTGTAATATGAAACCGGAAAATTTATTAAAGCTTGCCAATAAAGTTAAAGATATTTTTATAAATAAAGATATAAGTGGGATAATTATCACTCATGGAACAGATACCATTGAGGATAGCGCTTTCTTTCTGGAATTAACTATTCTTGATTCAAGGCCAATAATTTTTACAGCCGCTCAAAGGGATGCGTCTGAATTTGATTCAGATGGTCCAAGAAATATAAGAAATGCTGCAAGAATAGCTGTCGATGAACGTGCAAAAAATAGAGGAGTTATGGTTTCATTAAATGAAAAGATATTTAGTGCGCTATATGTTAATAAGAAACATACAAGTAATGTTGAAACTTTTAGTTCAGGAGACATGGGGATAATTGGTTATGCTGATATAGATAGGTTGTTGTTCTATAATAGCCAAAAATCAAAGTTTAAATTTGATATTCCAGATAATTTTCCTACAGTTATTCCAATTTTGGCCTATACTGGAATGGACTCAAGTATTGTTGAGTTTTGCATCAATAATGGTGCTAAAGGCATTGTAATTGAAGCTTTCGGAAGAGGTAACGTGCCACCTGAATTAGAGGATGGAATAATTATGGCAATAGAGCGACAAATTCCTGTAGTTATAACTTCAAGATGCCACAGTGGAAGAGTTTTACCGGTTTATTCATATAAAGGAGGTTCAAGCAGATTAAAGGATTTTGGTTGTATTTTTTCTGAGGGTATTTCTACTGCAAAATCTCGTTTATTGTTGGGGCTTGCATTAACAAAAACAAATAGCTGTTCAAAGATTCAAAAAATTTTTAATAGTATTATTTCTTAATTTATTTTATGATAAAAATATTTTATTAAATTTTATAGTAGTATGCTTTATAATATCAAATATGAAGTAAAAAAGGGGGTATTTATGTACAACAGACTAGACTCTTTAAGTAGTATTTTTGATTATGTAGTAGAGATGAGAAGATACTTTCATATGAACCCTGAGTTAGGGCTGGAAGAATTTAATACTCAGGCAAAAATAATTTCTGAATTAAAAAGTTTCGGATTAAAACCTAAAGAAATTGGCAATACGGGAGTAGTTTGTGATATTGATGGTAAGGGTTCTAAAAGAATTGCAATAAGAGCTGATATAGATGCTCTACCTATAGACGATGCTATTGATAAACCTTATAAATCAAGAAAACCCAATGCGTGCCATGCATGCGGGCATGATGGTCATACTGCTATTCTTTTGGGCGTTGCTAAATTTTTTTCAGAAAACATTGATCTATTAGAAGGCAGTATTAGACTAATATTTCAGCCAAATGAAGAAAAGGTTCCTATTGGTGGAGCCAAAACTCTAATTAACGAAGGTGTTTTGGATGGTGTAGACGCTATCATTGGAGCTCATTTGTGGCAGCCAATTGAATGTGGCAAGATAGGAATTAGTTATGATAGACTTATGGCCTGCGCAGATGAGTTTACTATAAATATTAGTGGACGTGGAGGCCATGGTTCAATGCCTCATCAAACTGTGGATCCAATAATAACAGGAGCTCAGATTATTTTAGCTCTTAAAATGATCACTTCTACAAGCATAGATCCTCTAGAAAATTCAGTTTTGTCAATTGGACTTTTCAACGCTGGTTCTGCATTTAACATAATTCCCGATAAATCTGTCATCAAAGGCACAGTAAGAACCTTTTCACAAGAAGTGAGAGAGACAATATTCAGGCGTATAAAAGAAATCTGTGAAGGTATATGCACATCAAATAGAGCAAAATTTACTATGGAGCCTATTTTTGGTTATCCATCATTAATAAATCACAAGAGCATTGTAAAAGTGATTGAAAGTAGTGCAAGTGAGGTTATAGGCGAAGAAAACGTATTGCATATAAAGCCTGTGATGGGAGCTGAAGATTTCTCATATTATTTACAAAAAATAAAGGGCGCCTTCTTCTTTATAGGTGCTGGAAACGTTGACAAAGGTATAGTTTATCCTCACCATCATCCTAAGTTTGATATAGATGAAGATGCCTTGTTGGTTGGCTTGAAGGTGTTTATCGCTTCTGCGATTAACCTTTTTAAATAGTAAAAGTTTAGGGGGTAAAAAACATGAAAGCTTTAAAAATTATTTTAACTCTTGTCCCGTTTGTCTGGACGATTTTAATGATCCCTTTTGTGAACACAGTAAAACCTATTGTGTTAGGTCTTCCATTTTTAGCCTTTTGGCTAGTAGCGGGTATTTTTGTGGCCTTTGTATGTCTTAGTATTATCTACAAAATTGATGCAAGAAATTCTAAAGGATAAGGAGATAAATTATGTCGAATGAATTCTTAGCCTTAGGGATTATTTTTGTTTTTATTTTTGTTACTACCATCGTAGGAATGCTTCCGGGGATAAAAGAGAAGCTTAGTCTGGAAGGTTGGGCTATCGGCAGTAGAGGATTTGGCAGATGGCTTAGCTGGTTTATTTTGGCTGGTGAGATCTATACTGCATTTGCTTTTCTTGGTGCTAGTGGATGGGCTTATGCCAGAGGTGGCCCTACTTTCTACATATTGGGTTACGGTGCACTTGCATATGTGGTAGGGTATTACGTCCTACCAAAGATCTCTCCAATTGGTAAGAAATTTGATTTAATGACTCAGCCCGATTTAGTTCAACATATTTATAATAGCAAATCATTAGGAATCTTAACAGCTGTTATTGGAGTGCTCTTTCTCTTGCCATATCTTCAGCTTCAGCTAACCGGTTTAGGAATCATTATTCAGACCTGTTCGTATGGAATAATTACAAAAGTTCCTGCAATGCTAATTGCTTTTACACTAGTGGCTATCTTCGTTTATCTTAGCGGGCTAAAAGGAGTAGCTAGTACAGCTATTATAAAGGATATCGTTATGATAATCGCTGTAGTATTTTTTGGTCTATATTTGCCGTTTCACTTTTATGGAAATGTAGGAAATATGTTTGAAGCACTTGATGCAGCAAAACCAGGATTTCTTTCCCTTCCTGGGGGAACAAAAGTTCTTGATGTGAGTTGGGTAATGTCTACACTTGTGCTTACAAGTTTGGGATTCTATATGTGGCCACACTTTTCTGCAAATAGTTTTAGCGCAAAAAGTCCTGAGGTTTTGAGACATAATGCAGTTTTTCTTCCCCTTTATCAAATATGCCTTCTATTCCCAATGCTTATTGGCTTTACTGCACTTTTAATTTTGCCTGGTTTAAGTAATCCTGACATGTCATTTATGTTAATGGTTCAAAAAGTATTTCCAGGCTGGGCTTTAGGTCTGGTTGGTGGTGCTGGTGCACTTGCATGTATGATTCCGGCTTCTGATCTAATACTAAATACTTCGATGATTTTCACTAGAAATATCTATTGCAGGGGCTTTAACCCTGAAGCAGATCACGTGCATCAGAAATTTGTAGCTAGAATTATTGTTTTTGTAATAACAGTTACCGCACTTTGCTTGGCAATATTTGCTCCAAATTTATTAGTAAACCTTCTTCTCATTGGATATTCTGGAGTTACTCAATTTTTCCCGATGATAGTATTGGGACTCTTCTGGAAAAGGGCAACAAAACTTGCTTCATTTTGTGGTTTAATTGTTGGAGAGATATTGGTTATTTATTTAACATTTAATAAGCTTGATCCTGTTTCAATATTTGGACTTCATCTAAATGCAGGCTTTGTGGCTTTACTCATAAATTTAATAATATTTGTTATTGTAAGTCTTATCACTTCTAATAATGAAAGTATAATTACCAAGGAAGAAAGGCTAAAGGTATAATTTAAATAAGAAACGTGGGAGGTATAGTTTGATGGGTAATAGAAAGGATAAGCTTTTTAAAGACTATCTTCATGATCCATACTTTATTAAAGAAAAATATCCAGAGCCCTCTGTTTGTGAAAGATGTGGTGTAGTTTTTAATGATGGTATATTTATGTGGATCAAACCTATACCACAAAATTTCCCAAAGATGATTTGTCCTGCTTGCAAAAGAATAGAAGATAAATTTGAAGGTGGAATGGTATTACTAACTGGTAAATTTTTGAAAGATCACAAAGAGGAAATTCTTAACATAGTAAGAAATGTTGAAGCTTATAAAATCGAGAAGAGACCTTTAGAAAGAATTATGTCTATTGAAGAAAGAGGAGATACTCTTGAGATAAAAACCACTTATGAGCATCTTGCAAGAAGAATTGGTGAGGCAGTAAATAGCGCTTTCAAGGGTGAGCTAAAGATTAGCTACCCTGAAGGAGAAAAGTATGTGAGGGTAAGGTGGTTTAGAGATGAATAAAATTTATAATATATTTCTTATTTCTATTTCTATATTTTGTTTTCTAGTATTTGCAAGCATACCTTCATTTGGGGCAGAGAACACTTACGATCTAAAAATTAACAACGATAAAACCATATCAGTGGTAGGCTCAGGCTTAATAAAAGAAAGGCCAGACATTGCTTTGATAGATTTTGATATCACTTTAAAAAACAGTGATCCATCAACAGCAATGGACAATCTATCAAAGAAAGTTAACAAACTTTTGCAAAAAATTTACGAACAGGGTATTAACAAAGACAATATAAAGACTTCAAACGTTTCTCTTCAGCCAATATATGTATACGATAAAAATTTAAATAAAGAAATTTTAGATGGTTATAGCGCAACTGAATCCTTTATAATTACAACATCAGTTGAAGATTCTGGCAAAATAATATCTTTGCTTACTAATAACGGTGTAAACCAAATTAATAATATTAGATTTGAACGATCAGATATTGAACAGCTTAAACTTCGGGCGATAGAAAATGCAATGAGCGATGCAAGAAAACAGGCTAATGCTGTTTTAAGTGGAACTATGTATAGAATATCGGGAATAAAGAGCGTAACAGTATCTCCGATTTCTGCACCTAGCCCTATATTAAAAGAGAATCTATACAATAAATCTTTAACAGGAGTAAACCAACCCTTGCCAGTCGAGGGAGGTGAAATAGAAATAAGAGCAAACGTACAGGTTGTTTTCACATTTGAATAATTTATTAACCGCAATTTAACTGTAAATTAACGGTATATTAAACTTTACAAACTAAATTAATTATAGAAGGGAGAAAAAATATTGTGTAAATAATATTAGGAGTCAACTATAAAGAATTCTTAACATGGAAAAGAGTTTTATGAGAAAGCATAGCGAAAATAGTTCTAACAAGTTTATGAGCAGTAGCAAGAATAGCCTTTTTATAAGGCAGCCCTTCTTGTTTTCTTTTAAGGAAG
>NZ_JBRCUV010000040.1:0-32967 GCF_053498235.1 Thermodesulfobium sp. | reverse complement strand
TATTTGTAAGCGAGATATTTGCCGATAATATGTTTAAAAGCTCTATATATCTTTGCAGATATGTTTGGATTACAAATTGTTTTAAAGTTGTTTCCTGGATCAAGTTATTTATGGATTTGTTCTTGATCTCACTATATAAATTTATCGTTACCAAACTTAAAATTATTAATGGGGTTATAATAAGAAAAACTATTATTACTCTAAGATAATTTTTTATGCTCAAAGATTAACTCCATTACGATTTTTAGTCTATAATACTATAATATATGGGATCTGTAAAAGTAGGGTGGTAAAAGTGCTTCGCTCACTGGAACCTTCAAATATTGTAATCGAACGGAAGGGGTCGCATATAATCTCCTCCGACGGGAAGGCTTATGCCCTAAAGGATAATATTTCTCATATTGAGTGGATTGAAGAGGTAGAGGAGAAAGAAAGTTATTTTTTGCCATTTCTGAAAAAAAACGTCAAGACCTTTATATTTAGAATTTACTTCTTGGATCAGACAAGCATGTTGCTTCAAGCTGACGAGAAATCCTATTTGGATATATTAGCCTTTGCACCGTATGTAACAAAATCGGGCATAGATATTTCTGAAATCAAAAAGAGCGAAAGCGATACTGTAAGCCCTGCTGAAACCCAGATATCTGAAGAAACAACTGAGTCTGATAGCGGAAGGGGTGAACTTGAATCACCTGAACATACTCAAAATGAGAAAGAACTCTTAAGAGAGCAAAAAATAAGGACGCACACCTGGATAAGAAAGGTTTACGAGTCAAGGTTTATTATAAAATTACCGAATTTACTCCTAAAACCGAAAAGAATTATTGAGTTCTTCAGTAAAATTAGTTTTCAAAATTTTGCTTTGCATCTAAAATTCAAGAAAAAAGGCTCTCAAGAGCCAAGGATTGAAAGTCTTCATCCCTCAAAAGTAGTTGGTTATCTGATACCGCTTGTTGCCTTTTTTGTATCGCTAATTTTAACATGTGGTACCTTTGTATTCTTTCAGATTACAACTGCTCATGAGCCGCCTGATATCACCCCTCCAAGGGTTGAAATTCAAAGTCCTCCAAATAATACTGTGATAAAAGGTTTGAATACTCCTCTTGAAATACGAGTTGAGGCTATAGATAAGAATGGTATTGATAAGGTAAGACTACTTGAAAACGATCTTACTTTAAGGGTATGGTATCAAGGAGAAGATACGGTGTATAAATGGTATCCTGAAAAGGTTGGGACATTTTTATTCCAAGCTATTGCTATAGATAAGTTTGGAAATTATGCTGAATCAACTCCGGTTAGAGTAATTGTTGAACCAGGAAATTCTAACGAAGATAATTTAAACGGAACTCAAAGCGGTGAAGACGTATTTGCGAAGGCGTTTGTGATAAGATACCAGGTGCACCTTAAAGAAGAGCCCTTTGAATCAGCTAAAAATATTGCAAATTTATCATATGGAGATGAGGTTGATGTCCTAAAAAAGATAGATCCGTCTCAGGTTAAAGAAGGTGTAGTAATGAGAGATACAACTGTTAAAAGCGTTGACGGAAATAGAGAGATAAGGGTTTTTGTTGGGGAAGGCTTTTCGATTAAGGATAGTGTTGGGATGATGTATCAGGCAAGGCTTAGGGGAGAAAATGTTGAAGTTTATATTCCAAAAACGGATGCCCGTCTTACTAACGATAGCGTATGGTATAAAGTAAAAACGAGAAATGGAATTGAAGGGTATATTTCTTCTCACTATATTAGGTTTTATTAGATATTTATTACTTCTCCAATTTTATCTAGCCAGTATTTGATTTCTTCATTTACCCCGTATTTGCTAATTAAAGATCTTACTTCTAGCAACATCTGAGTTGTTGAATTTTGATTTTTACCTGATGCAAGCGTTGTTATTATCCAGTAATATATTAATCTTATATGAGTGCTTAAGATTTTTGAATTTTCATTATTTATAAGTTCTCTTGATTTTGAAATTGCAATATTAAAATTGTAGGCAGACTCGAAAAATTTTTCCTCTTCCATGAGAAATAGCCCCTTCTCAATAAGAGCGTTGATTAGGGCATAAGCTTGTTTTGGATTGTTACTTTTATTTAAAATTGAGATTGCTCTGTTTATGTCCTCTAGAGCTTCGTTTTTTAAACCCTGTTTCTTGAATAGGGCGCCCCTATTCAAGAAGGTTTGTGAAAGCTTAATTGAATTTTCATCTGTTTGTGATGTTTTAAGAATTTCAATTGCCGAATTAAAGTCATTAAGAGAAGAATCAAAATCTCCTAGATAAAAATAGTTTAGACCCCTGTGAATTAATAGTTTGGCTAGTTGGTCATCTTTTTCATTTGAAATGCTATTTTTTTCTTCAATCACTCTGTTTATATCTAAAAGAGCTTGTTGATTGTTTCCCATAATCGTCAAAACAAAGCTTCTAGTATCAAAAAGGTTGATTAGAAAGTTTGTGTCAACTTCTATTTCATTTGTATCTACAAGATTAATGATGTAATTAATCTTATCGAGTGCCTCTTGAAAGTTATGTGATTCAACCGCTTTAGAGATATCTCTAAAAAGTTCTTCTAAATTTAATTCCATTTATTAAAAACTCCATTAAACTTAAACATAGTCAATCACCTTCCAAAAGCACAATCTCTCATCGTCTGATGAAGATATGAGCGTTCTGTCATCATCTGAGATATAAATCTTTCTAATAATATCGTAATGTCCATTAAGAATTTTTACAATCTTATTCTTTCTTAAATCCAGGACGTATATCTTTTCATCAGACCCGCCAAAAAACAGACACGTTCCATTTGAACTTATAGATAAATCGTTGACATCAATATATGGAATTTGATAAGAAAATACCAGATTGCCAGTTTCAACAGAATAGGCTCTTATTTGAGGATCACTTTTCTTTGAACCAATAAATAGAAACTTGCTATTTGGGGAAAAGATTAAAGAATTTATGTGATTTAAACCTTCAAATGTTCTCTTTATTTCCTTTGAATCTATATCCATTATTCTTAGTAAGGTTTTGTCTTTGATTTTTTGTGAAAAAGCTATTAATTTGTTGTCTGAAGATACGGCGATGTGATCTACCTGAATTTCAGGTGATAAGGATTTTACAAAAATTTCCTTATCAATAGACCAAATTTTTAAAGTTGTCCCTGCAAGTATAAGGAATCTTTGATCAGGGGTAATGGTAATTGTATCTATAAAACAATCTTTGACTGCAAATTCTTGGATTACGCTATTCGATTGGGTGTTTATAATTTTTATTTTCTTTTTATCTCGTAGGATAGCTAAAAGTTTAGAATTCTTGGATAAGGTTCCAAAATTAACTAGGGATTCTTTAAAGGTATTTTCATCGTTTATATTTGAGGGATTAAATAAGTCAAACTTTACAATCTTTGATTCCCATCTTGGCTTTATAAAGAGACAATTTACTTTATCATTTTCTGGAAAGGCTATAGAACTTAGAAAATATCCGTTATGAGAAAATGAATAACTTTCGTCCGGTTTGAATCCGCTGTGAAGAGGGAGCCTGTCTTGTTTCTGTGTTGGAAGCCAAATCTTCAAAAAATTATTTTTGTAAGTTATTAATGAAGAAACGTTTCCATTATCACTAAAGGTTAAGCCTGCAGCTTCACCGCAAATCTTTTGTTTAAAAATTGGCTCGTTGTTTGTATTAAGTTTTTTATTTGTCCACCAAAAGCTTATATACTCATCAAAATCTGTTATTGCAAGAAGAGTTTTGTCTTTAGAAAAGAACGCCCTATTGGCTTTTGAATCGACGAATAGGATATTATATGATTTTGAAGGATCTGTTGTGTTGATAATATTTAATCCTAGATTTTCGGACCTAAATACCAAATATTCCAAGTCATCTGAAGAACCAATAAAATTGCTGGAATTGAAAGCAACTTTTGGTTGTGATAAGTCTCCTGATTGAATTGAAAATATCACAAAAGAAACACGATTATCTAATTTGCCAATTAGGAGTACTTTGTTTTTAAGCACAATATCTTCTACAATAAAATTTTCTGGTAAAGTTATGCTTAATGGGTTGCTTTTTACGTCAAGATTTATAACAGTTAATTCGTTTGATTCGGTAAGGTTGATCAGAAATTTATCGTTAAATTCAGCTAAAGTTATATTTGAGGCAATTGTTTTTGGAGTTGTTTCGTTAAAATTAAGTATTTTTATTTCTTTGGATTGGGTTTGATAAATAACAAAATTTTTAGAACTTACGTGTATTTTTAACGGGGGAGCATCTTGCCACGTTTTTACTATCTTCCCTTCTTGTGTTGAAAATAGGCAATAATAGTCTCGTAATGAAAAAACAACAAGTAAGTTGTCATTAGAGCAGCACAAAAGATCTACTTTGCCTATGTCAATTTTGGAAGACAGGTAAAGCGATCGCTCGTTGGATAATTTCAAAAAATATGAAGCTGCATCCATGGTTACTTACTCCATAAATGATTTTGCCTGATCTTTAAACTTCTTCCATTGTTTTTCTAAGTCGCTTTTTAGGCCTTGATCGCTGTGAAGCCTATACCCTAATAACCAGCCACTTTCCTTATGTATCTCTGGATCGCTTGAAGATAGAATTAAATTATCTAAATAGGCAGAGAAAGTTTGTGTATCATGAATATAGCCTAATATGTCCTGAATTTTTTTTAATCTCGAAATCATCTCTTTTGTGCTTGGTTTTAGGACAAAAGAAAAGGTTTCCAAGGAATATCTGAGATTCTTTGCAGTTATTCTTAATTTATGCAAGTCCTCTTCATTGTTGAAGTCAGTTTTTTTCAGCCTTTTCAAGGCCCTTCTAATCCAGTCGTTCAATCTCTCCTTGACAAACTTCTTGAGTTTTAAATTAACAGAGTCGTCTACCAAAAAAGCCCCTTCTAATAGCCAATACCAAAAACCGAGGAATAAACTGGTAAACTTTCCTTCTGAGAAAAGTGGATATATTTGGTTCAATTTATTTTGCCGTTCTTCAAGGAGTTTGTTTGTAAGAGGGTGGTTTAGTTTATCCTGTTTTGTTACAGAAAGAAAGCTTCTGTATTCTTCTATTAAAACGTCTGTTTCTCTAAGCGAATTTGTCATCTCTGTAATATTGTCAAACTTTTCTAGCCAATAATTTAGATTTTCATCTTCTATAAGAGGTTTGCCAAATTTTAGAAGAGTTCTTATTTTTCTAATGGCTACTCTAAAATCGTGAAGATTATCAAAATTTTCTGGATTTTCTACGAATTTGTTGTGATATAATATTAACTCTTGTAGTTTTTCAAGCAATTCGTTTTGCAAGCCTTCTTCTGCGATTATATCAGGATCTTTTTCTCTTTGAATTTCGAATTTCGGTTCTAAATTTGCCAGTAAAATTCCTCTATAGAATTTACTCTTAGGTTCCAACAAGAAATTAATAAAGCTTGCAAGTTCTTCGGCAAGTTTTAAGATACAAGAGACGTTGCCTTCTTTCAACTCTATTTCTACTTCACAGAAATTCTCTGACTTATCCTTAGCTATTATGCTTCCTACGTCAACAGAAATTTCAAGTACGCTCCTGCCTTCATAGTTGTAGAGAGCTACGCTTCTATCAAAATTTGTTTCAAATATAGGGAGTAATTCATATTTAGATTTTGTGTCCTTGATGAAATTCTTCAGGTTGGAGTCCTTAAGTATTGATAAGTCAGGCTTGCCATCCTGAATTGCGACATTGTATTCTCTTCTTCTCGTAAAACCTCCATTAGAATTCCCTGCAATCTTCAAAGTTTGAATCCAATTGTTATCCTCTGATCTTGTTCTAAAAATTATCCCAGAATTTAAAAAGACATTGTCTGCAGTATCATAGTATATTGAGTGAACTTTCTTTTTTTGCCACGCATCCTTTATGCTACTAAGCAAAGGAATTTCGTAAATATCACTGATTTTTTCAGGGTGAATACACCTTAACTTTAACTCAATTTCAATATTTGTATTCATAGTGTCCTCCTCTTTTTGAAACTAGTATTGACTTAAAGACATGAAAGAATATAAATTTTTAAAAAGTTATTTAGCTTAACCATTATACAATTTATTCAATTTCGAATGAAATTGCTTGAAATTACTTAACTACCTTAAGTTCTTTGCCGAATAGTTTTTTGAATAGTTTTGCCGATTTTGAAATTTCTGATATTTCTGTTTCCAAGTCATAATCCTTATTATTACTAAATAGTTTGAATATTACCTCATTGTTCTTTATTTTAATTTTTACAGAATCTACTGCAAAGCATTCACATGTTTCAAGTTGTTCAGAAAGTCTTAAAAACATAGAAAGTCTTATAAGTTCCTTAAATTGTTTATTGGTAATAAAGGATTCACTTTGAAGTTGTTGAAAATTTATTTTATTTTCATGGAAAAGACAGATATACGAACACCTTACGAGATCTTTTGGATTTATTCCATAAATAGGGAGGTTTTGAATTAAATAGGCGCTGTGTTTTGCATGGTTGTAAGGATCTACATATTTTCCAATATCGTGTAGAAAAGATGCGATTTCTAGTATCCTTTTATCTGTTTCGTCAAAGTTGTGCAGAGGTTTTAATTGCTCGTATATTGCAAGACTGTGTTCTGTAACCCTTTTTGCATGATTTACGTCCAAAAAATATAAATTCGCAATATTTTCTAGACTGGTTTTTAAAATATCATGATATATTAACGGGAGAATTTTAAAATCTTTATGTAGTGAGTTAAATATTATTCCCTCTTTCAAACCGTTTCCGCTAACTATTAGCCTGTTTGAATTTGTGATTTCAAATAAAACCTTTAAAGGAGTCATGCCAGCTAGGATTATGTCCGATCTTTGTTTAGAGAGGCCTTCTATATTTTTCCTACTTTTTGAACTTAAATTTGCAATATACGAGTATATTTGAAAGACCTCATTCTTTGTCAATTCATAATGATGCAACTTCAACGAAAACCACTTATGAAGAGCTCTGTGAATTTTTGCAAATGTTCTGTTTGAGCCGCCTATCCCTACTATAGGGAGCTGAGACTGTATAAGGTTTTCTAACCATGGGATATGTTTAAACTCTTCTTTTATAAAGTTTTCTATGTTTTTGGTATTACAGACTTCTTTTGTTTCGGGAAAGATATCTGTAAGGTTTACGCTTCCGTATGGTATGGAGATGAAGTTTTCAATTTTTCTGTTCAAAACGTGAGTGATTTCTGTGCTTGCTCCTCCAGTATCTATAAGTATAAAGTCTTTTAAATCAACTGTATTTGTGACTCCTAAGTAGCCATAATAGGACTCTTCTTTTTCAGATATGGTTTTAAATGGTATGAGGGTTTCTTTAAAAATTAGATCCAAAACTTCTTTGCCATTTTTTGAATTCCTAATACACGCTGTGGCTACAGCAATAATCTTTCTTACGTTATAGAATTCTATCATCCTCTTAAAAACTTTAAGAGTTTTAATTGCCCTTTGAATAGGTTTGTCCTGTATTGTATTATTTTTATTGAAACCCTCTGAAAGTCTTACCTGCTCTTTCTTCTCCTCAATAACTCTAAAGCTTTTATTTTCGTTAACTTCTATAATTCCAAGCCGAATTGAGTTTGATCCAAGGTCTATAACGGATAACCTTTCGGCCATTTTTATATAGCCACTTCGTCGTCAAAATTCTGAATTGGAACAAATTCCATGCTCTTTATTGCCTTAATTTCTTTGTTTTTAAGTTCTGCGCTCTGTAATATATCCTCATATAAAAGTATCTGGCTGTCTATTTTGTTATGTAGATTGCCCTTTACTCTGATGTACGTTCCATCCTCTCTAAGTTCCCTGGCTTTTGTGTTGTCCTTAAGCATTATGTTTAGCCATCTTTTGATTCGCCCCTTTAATAGTTCACTTTCAACAGGGAAGATCGTTTCAATTCTTCTGTCAAGATTTCTGGGCATCCAGTCAGCGCTTGATAAATATATCTCTTCATTTGAGTCATTTTTAAAATAGAATATTCTACTATGTTCGAGAAATCTTCCTACAATACTTATCACTCTTATATTTTCGCTAATTCCCTTTATGCCAGGTCTTAAACAACATATGCCTCTCACAATGAGATCAATTTTTACGCCTTTTGATGAGGCACTGTAGAGCTCTTCAATGATTTCATCGTCAACTAAGGCGTTCATTTTAGCTATAATATAGCCATTTGATTTGTACGTTGCCTCTCTTCTTATTAGCCTAATTAGCTTTTCTCTCAAGTTTATAGGGGAGACACCTATCTTGTACCAATGACTTGGTTGAGAGAGTCCTGTTAATGTATTGAAAAGATTTGACACATCCGTGCCAAAGTAGACGTTGCTAGTAAACATGCTGATATCGGTGTACTGTCTTGCTGTATTTTCGTTATAATTTCCAGTTCCAAGATGTACATATCGTCTTATTGTGCCCTCTTCTCTCCTGACAACTAAAATGGCTTTTGCGTGTACCTTTAGGTGGGCAAGTCCGTACACCACATGACATCCTGCTTTCTCTAATTTTTTAGCCCAGATTATATTGTTTTCTTCATCAAAACGGGCTTTTAATTCGATAACCACAGTTACCTGTTTACCATTGTCAGCAGCCTCTTCGAGAGCCCTTACTATGGGAGAATTTTTGGTGAACCTGTACAGGGTCATCTTTATTGCAAGAACATCTGGATCTGTTGCTGCTGTTCTCACGAACTCTATTATTTTTTCAAAACTTTCAAAAGGAACATGAATTAACAAGTCTTTCTCTTTAATCAAGTCAAATATTGATCTTTTATCTGGAACGATAAAATCAACTGGCTTTACAGGTGGTAAAGGCTTATCTTTAAGGTGTTTGAACGCGTTATTTTCCTGATTAACAAATTTCATGAGAAAGGTATAGTCTAATGGACCATCGATCTTGTATATGTCTTCTTCATCAAGCTCAAAGTTTTCCTTTAAAAAATTTTCTAAAACTTCTGGGCAATCTTTGCTTATTTCAAGTCTAACTATTTCACCGTATCTTCTTCTTTTCAAGGACTTTTCTATTTCTTCTAGAATATCCTCTGCAATCTGTTCATCAATAGTCAAATCTGCATCCCTTGTAATTCTAAATAAAGAGCTGTAAGCTATTTCTTGGTTATTGAAAAGGTCGCTTAGATGTTGAATTATAATATCTTCTAACAATACATAACAGTATTTATCTTTATCAGATGGCAGTGGAATAAGTCTGTCTAAAACACCGGGTACTTGAATTATTGCGAATACTTCTTCTTTTTTTAAATTTTGTTTTTTGTTCTTTACTAGATAACTGGTATTTGCTCTTATTAGAACGAATATGTTTAAGGTTCTATTCTGAATAAAGGGAAATGGCCTTGAATTATCTACAGCCATAGGGGTAAGAACAGGATAAATTATATTCTTGTAATACTTTTGAACAAACTTTAATTGATTTGCATTTAGTTCATTGATCTTAAGTATGTAAATATTGTTTTGTTTTAAAAGAGTACTAAGCTCTCCTAAATAGAGTTTTTGTTGATCTTGCGCAATTTCATGAGCTTTAATGGTAATTTCTTTGTAAAGTTCTTTTGGAGTTAAGCCAGATGAATCTTGAAACACAAAATCATCAAGCACCTTGTCTATAATTGAGCTAACCCTAATCATAAAGAATTCATCCATGTTAGAGCTTACTATTGAAAGGAATTTAAGTCTTTCGAAAAGCTTATTGCTGCTATCTTTAGCCTCTTCGAGCACCCTTTTGTTAAACTCCAGAAGGGATAGTTCTCGGTTTATATTATAGATTCTTTCTCTAGTTAGCATTTTATACCACCTTCAGAACAGGGATGAGACCAAAAATTCTTCTGAAGAATACAGATTCATTATTAAAATGCCACTTTTCAAGTAGTATGTCATCCTGAGTCATGGCTTTAAATATTAGATAATGATCTTGGATGTCTAATAATATATCTTGAATTTTTCCTTTTTGCGAAGAATCAAGAGCATTGGATAGTTTTAATATGGCAGCAATCTTAGTTATTGTTAATTTTTCTTGAATAGTTTTGCAGTTAAATGAACAGTCTTTTTCGTCTGGGTTCTTCTTCTGATATATCCTAACTGAATTTGCAATAATGTCTCTGTCTAGAAGGCTAAGTCCTGGAATTTTTGAGGAATTTATAATGTTATATGAATGTTCTCCAGGGTCATTTACATCGACAAATTTGCCAACATCATGTAATACACATGCTACCTTTAGAAGGAGTTTTTCTTTTTTCCCCATAGCGTGATAGTCTTTAGTATGGTCGAATATTGTAGTAGCAAAGCGCAACATTCTTTTTGAAATACTAATATTTCTAGAATATTTTTCTGCAATATTTTCCGATACGCTAAGGATGTCGTCCTCATACATGTTGTCTTGGCCTATTAGAATTGAATTCGCTACTGCGCTCCTAAATGAAAATCCCATTATGCCTACTTCTTTAAGCATACACATATCCAGGATTTTTTTAAATATTATAGTTGAAGGCAAAAGTACGTTTGCTACTGGTGGTATTAGGTTGTAATCTTCTATTAGGTTAATTGTTGTTTTATCCTTTATTTCGCTATAAAACTTTAGGAGCTTTTCTTTGCTTATGTTGCTGATGTCTCTCGGAGGTTCTTCTTTGAAAATTAAGTTGTAAATTACTTTACTTTCTCCTCCAAGCCCAATTGAGAAGTCTATTTTGTATTTTTTTATTTCTTGAGAAATGGTGTGCATTTTGCTTTCTATGAACTCGTCTAATATATCAGCAAAATCAAGAGTCTCTCTTTCAAGATTTGATAGCAGTGCTCTCAGTCTTAGGGAGCCTATTTCAAGGTTGCAGGCGTATTTGAGTTTATCACCCTCTGCTATCATTAAAGATAAACCGCCAGATCCTATGTCAAAAATTAGAACTGATTTGTTTCCGAATAATCTTAGATAACAGTCGTGTCTTTTCATGTATTGATATTTATAAAAGGACTCTTCTATTGTCTCTATTAGTTTGATATCAAGACCTGTTGCTATCTTTATTCTTTCGATTACCAGATCACAGTTTTTTGCTTCTTTAACAGCAGTAGAGGCAAAAACTAAGGTTTCTTGAACTTCATATGCAGTAAAGATTTCCTTTAATTCTTTAAGGATCTTTGTTAATTGAAGTAAAACTGTGTTTGAGATCCTGCCTATTGAAAAGGTATCCTTACCGATTGCAAGAGGTTTTTTTATATCTTCTATAGTTTCAAATATCCTGTCTTCCTTTTTCTGGGCTATATGAGCCTTAACAAAATTTGCTCCAATATCAACAATGCCGATTATCCTGTTTTCAGTATCTATATTTTCTTCGTACAATAAATTGCCTGTATCATTGTCTTCCATAAAAACTACATCTTTTCTTTTTCAAGTTCTTTTAGCTTTGAATCGATATTTTTCAGTAACTCTTTTGGATCTTTACTTTTTTTGCCTAACTTTTCTAGCGGTATGTTTGTATTAAACTGTTCTGGAAAAAGCGCATAAAAGATTAACAAAAAGATCAGACTTCCCGTAAGAGTTCCTAATAAAAAATACCCGATATTCTTTTTTTGTTTCAAGAAAAACACCTCTTGTTATATTTTTTGGCGGAGAGGGTGGGATTCGAACCCACGAGCCGAAATCAATCGGCTAACCGCTTTCGAGGCGGTCTCCTTCGTCCACTCGGACACCTCTCCCGAAATTGGTTTAAAATGTAAAGAACAAGAACCTCTTCTTCTTTTTGGTCTTTTTTGGTATTGGCACAAGATCAAAAGAGTCAATTTGGTTATAGGTACCTGCCTTGACCTCAATTGTTCTTTTTTGCGGTTTGTATCCCGGAGCGCTGACGTATAGTTTATACTTACCTGGTTTTATACCTTGCACGGTAAAAAAGCCTCTATCAGAAGAATATATTTGTTCATTATCAAACTTAATTGTCGCATTTGCTATAGGATCAAAGGTTTCTTTACTAAGAACAAAACCAAAAAAACCAGTTTCAGAAAGTTGAGCAGGAGTAATTTTCTCTGTTTTTGCTTTGTTGCTTTTTTTAAAAAAGGGCAATTCAAAAGCCCGTGCATTAGATATAGATAAATTAAAAAGAAATATAAATATCATTACTACTGATAAAATCTTTTTCATAAAACGTCCTCCTCAAATTTCTGATTTATTATTTTGCATCTAATTGTTTCAAATTCTAACAGTCACATTATAACATTTAGATTTAGTATAAATACACATTACTTTATTACTACCAATATTTTATTTACTATTTTTAAAAAGAGGTTTAAGAGGATATTAGAAGATAAGAATTTTGATATAAAAAAGGACGTGACTGGAAGCGTTACGAAGAGTACTATTATTGCTATAAAAGAACGTGCGATCTCTGTTGCAACCACCTCGAGGCTGAAAACTCTAAACCACGAGAGAGTTGGTCCTTGTATTGAAACTAAAAGTATTAAAGGCAGGTAACAACCAATATAGGCAAAGTAGAGCGTTTGCAGTGTTTCTGGCAAGTTTTCTCTGCCTGAACTAAAACAGGAATTAAAAATTTCTTTCCAACTTGATGTTGGAAAAAGTGTTTTATACTGCTGTGCTGTTGAGACTATACTTGTTGATAGCTTGATTGCTGCTCCAGTTGAGCCAATAAGCATAGCAGATGTTAAAAGATTTGAAAAATTGATATTTAAGTTTATATCCTTTAGAAGCAATCCTTCTTCGCTTATTATTCCTGTTACGTTAAGAAAATTATTAAGGTAGCAAGAAAAGATGGCTGCGATTGTAATTCCTGAAATTGTCCCTATTATGGCAGCTAATGATTTTTGTGAAAAACCGCATATTATTATGGTCTGAATTATAATTCCGGCAAACAAAACTAAAATCGTTATAAGAAGAATATTTAAATTTGTTATCAGAGCGGGAATAAGCCACAGCCACAAAAAGAAGATAAATCCTACTAATCCTAACATTAAATATATCCCTCTTAGTCCGCTTGCAAAGTAGATTAAAATAAAAAAGGCTAAAAAGAGCCATGGATATTTATTATACCTTGCTATATCTGAGATAAAAAAGGATGGCTCTTTATTAGGCATTATTTGTTGGTAGACTATAACGTTTTCTCCTGGTGTAAGTTTCAAATCAAAGGGTGAGTTTACCTGGTGAACATAATCTGTTATAAATTCTTTATCTTTAAATATCCCTGTTGTAAGTCTAAGTTTAACTTTCAAAACTTCAATATTTTGGTTTTCTTTGTTTGGTTCCTTTGTAACTGATATTATTTTTGCTTCTTCGTAAGTTTGGTTTTGCTGATCAGCTAGAACCTTGTTAAAAGAAAGAAACGAGAAAAAGAAGGATAAAAATATGAGGATAAATAAGATCTTCTTCATTGATTCTTACAAGATCTTGTTTATATTTCTAGAAGAAAATGTCTTTGTAATATCTTTCATTCTCATTAGACAGTTTACAATTTGGTGAGCTCTAATTTTTCCTACTCCTTCAATTTTGTCCAGTTCTTCTTCGTTTGTTCCTAAAAGTTTGTTTAGATTTTTGTAATTTTCTACTATCTTTTCTATTATGGGAGAAGGGAGCCTCGGTATGTTGTCAAGTGCCCTATATCCTCTTGGAATAAGAGGTTGGTCAGGATTAGTAAAGCCTAATTGTTTCATTACAACGAATTGATCTAATATGTCTTGCTCTGATTTAAGTTGCTTTAAGGTTTCTAGCAATTTTGGTATATCTTTCAGCTTGTCTTCGCTGAGATAATCTTTTAATATTAGAATTTCAATTTCTTCTACACCAGACATAAGTTCTAATAGTTGCCACTTTGTCAAAAGACCGTCCTTGCCAAGTTGAATGATGTAAGTATCTATTTCTTCTTCTATAAACTTTAACATTTCCGCTCTTGTAATAATATTTGCAATATCTGATGCCGTAACACTATCGGTAAATTCTAATACTGTTAGGTGTTCAAGGGATCTGTTAAACACCTGTTTATAACTGTCTAGAGTAGTAAGAGCTTGATTTGCGCGGCTCATAATAGACGAACTGCTTTTCAACAAGTATGTTAGATCGCCTTTGTATAGAGTTACAGCACCTCTTCTTTGTGATATTGCTATTATCAATTCACCTGTTTGTTTTGCGAATCTCTCTGCTGCTTGGTGTCTTGAGCCTGTATTTACAGTAGGTATATTTGGATTTGGTATTAGAAGTGCGTTAGCTCGAAGTATTGTTTTTGCATCGGCATTTAAGATTATAGCCCCATCCATTTTTGACAATTCAAACAATCTTGCTGGGGTGAATTCTATATCAAGCGGGAATCCCCCCACGGTAATAGGAAGAGTCTTTTCGGGGTTACCTACGACAATAAGTGCACCGCCTCTGGCATCGAGAATTAAATCTACACCATCCCTTAACGGGCTTCCGGGCGAAATTAATTTTAAAGATTTTACCCAATCTTTTCTTTTGAATACTGAATTTTCCATTTTTTTATCCAATCCGATAAATCTTTTAGTTTTTTAATTTTATATAGATTAATATTCTTAAGTTCTATTTCGCTTTCACTAATAAAGGCGTTCTTAATGCAAAGTTTAACTGCTTCGTTAAGCCTTTTTTCAAGTTGGTAAACGGCACGTACTTCTCCAGATAAGGAGCATTCGCCTATAAAAATTGTACTCTTAGGTATTATGATATCATAATAAGATGAGATTAATGAGGTTGCTATAGCAAGGTCTATACCCCTATCTTCTGTGGTTATGCCACCTGTAATGTTTAAATAGATGTCTTTATCGTATAATTTCATGTTTAAGTGTTTTTCTAATATTGCAATTATAAGCATAAAATGGTTGTAGTTGATCCCATGAGAAAGTCTAGTTGGACTATTTTTGAATGATTGGTTAACTAAGGATTCAACTTGAACAAGAAGAGGTCTTGATCCTTCAATTGTTATGCAAAAGGTTGTTCCAGCTAGATCGCTATTTCTTAAAATGAGCTCTGATATGTTTTTTGGCTTTATCAAACCCTCTTCTCTCATTTCAAAAATAATAAGCTCATTAGTTGATCCGTAGCGATTTTTCAAGGATCTAAGAGTTCTTGTGGCTGAAGATCTATCTCCTTGGAAAAACAATACAGTATCAACTAAATGTTCTATGAATTTTGGGCCTGCAATTGAACCTTCTTTGTTTATATGGCCTATTAACAAAAATGGGGTGTTTGATTCTTTGGAAAATTGATTTATTTTCGAGGTGCACTGTTTAATCTGGGAAAAGGAACCAAAAGGGGAGGTATCATCTTTGTCATAAAGCATTTGTATTGAGTCTATTACAACAAGGGAAAAATTGTAATTTTTTAGCGTTTTAAGAATCTTATTTAAGTCAGAACACGATACAAGCTTGATCATTTTTTCGCTAAGCCTTAATCTTTTTAACCTGGACGCAATTTGGCTTACGGTTTCTTCGCTGGATACGTATAATACATCCTGATATTTAGAGGCAATTTGATTAGCCATCTGGAGTGCAAGGGTGGATTTGCCTATGCCTGGTTCTCCGGAAAGCAAGGTGACAGAGCCTTTTACGACTCCGCCACCAAAAATATCGTTTAGATCTGATAGCTCAAATAATAACCTTTCTTCTTCTTTATAAGCTAGATTTTCTAAATCTAATACGTCATCCTTTTCTAAAAAATCACTTTTGCTTTGAAAACTGTTCCACGCATTACAATTCGGGCATTGCCCTCTCCAAACGACACTTTCATATCCGCATTCTACGCATATAAATTTGTCCTTATTTTTATTTGCTATTTGCTATCCCTCGTTGATACAAGTTCTTGAGCGTTTTTAAAAACGAATCCGCATGAATTGTAGTCAACTTCTATTGAATCGTATTGTTTTATTGATCCTTCTATAATCTTATCTGCAATCGGATCTTCTATTTTCTTTTGTATTAGCCTTTTAAGTGGTCTGGCTCCAAACTTTGGATCGTATCCTTCCTTTGCTAATTGGCTAACAACCTTTTCTGAAAAAGTTATATCTATCAGATTTGCCTTTAACTTTTCCTTAACGTTTTCAAGCATCTTTTTTGTAATGTTTATCATATCTTGAGGAGATAGAGAATTGAAAATGATTATTTCGTCTATTCTATTTAAGAATTCTGGCCTAAAGGTATCCTTTAGTTCTCTTTGAATTTGACTTTTTAGCTTTTCATAGTCAAGCGAGTTTGGACTTGTTAGAAAGCCAGGTGAGCCCTCCTTTAGCATATGAGTTCCTAGATTTGACGTCATTATTAGTATTGTATTTTTGAAATTAACTGTTCTTCCCTTGCCATCGGTAAGTCGACCGTCATCTAGAATTTGTAAAAGTAGGTTGAAAACATCCGGATGTGCCTTTTCTATTTCATCAAACAAGATGACCGATGAGGGTCTTCTTCTAACTGCATCTGTTAATTGGCCTCCTTCACTATAACCAACGTAACCAGGAGGTGCGCCAATTAAACGAGATACTGTATGCTTTTCCATGTACTCAGACATGTCGAATCTTAATAACGATTCCTCGCTACCAAATAGATATTCAGCAAGAGTTTTTGCAAGTTCTGTCTTTCCAACGCCTGTTGGACCTAAAAACAAGAATGAACCTAAAGGTTTTTTAGGATCTTGAAGACCAGCTCGTGTTCTTCTTAGGGTCTTTGCAATTGATACTACCGCCTCATCCTGTGAAACAATTCTCTTGTGTAAAGCGGCTTCAAGGTTTAGCAATTTTTTCATCTCAGATTCTGTGAGTTTCTTTAATTCTATACCTGTCCACTCGCTTACAACTTCTGCTATGTCCTCTGCGGTTACAACCTTTGTTTCGATGGTGTCGATCTGTTCTTGATCGCTAAAAGCAGATATCTCGTCTCTTATTTTTTGCTCGTTATCTCTAAGAGCTGCAGCCTTTTCGAAATCTTGCATCCTAATTACGTTTTCCTTCTCTTCAATTACATTTTCTAATTTGTTATACAGTTCTTTCCAGGTATCAGACATAACCGATCCCCTAAGTTTTACCTTTGCAGAGGCTTCATCAAGGATATCAATCGCCTTGTCCGGGAGAAATCTGTCAGATATATATCTTTTGGCAAGTTTAACAGATGAAGTTATGGCCTCGTTAGAGATCTTTACTCCATGGTGCGCTTCGTATTTCTCCTTTAAGCCAAGTAGGATCTGTATAGCCTCTTCTTGAGTTGGCTCTTCTACGTGGATGGGGTGGAATCTTCTTTCAAGTCCTGCGTCCCTTTCTAAGTGCTTTCTATAATCCTCGACAGTAGTTGCCCCAATACACTGAATTTCTCCTCTTGCAAGCGCAGGTTTTAGTATGTTTGCGGCATCTACAGCTCCTTCTGCAGCTCCAGCTCCTACAATTGTGTGTAATTCATCGATGAAAAGGATAATATTGCCAGCATTTTTTATCTCCTCGGTTATCTTTTTAAGTCTGTCTTCAAATTCTCCTCTGTATTTAGTGCCTGCTATAAGTAAACCAAGATCAAGAGAGATTAAGCGCTTCTTTCTCAACATTGGTGGGACATTGTTATCGACAATTGATTGAGCAAGTCCTTCAACTATTGCGGTTTTGCCTACTCCTGGATCTCCTATGAGAACCGGGTTGTTCTTCGTCCTTCTACACATTATTTGGATTAGCCTTCTTATTTCTTTGTCTCTCCCAATAACAGGATCAAGCTTTTTCTCTCGAGCAAGAGCAGTAAGGTCCCTTCCAAACTCATTTAGTAATGGTGTACGGCTACTTTCTTTGCTTTTAATTACAGAACCTCCAGAAATTATTTGGATAATTTGACTTCTAACCCTACCGATATCCATGTTAAAAGATTTTAAAACCCTTGGTCCAATTCCTTCTCCTTCTCTAAGTAGCCCTAAAAGTATATGTTCAGTGCCAATGTGATTATGCCCCAAGAGCCTTGCCTCTTCCCACGAAAGCTCGAGTACCTTCTTTGCTCTTGGCGTGAAAGGAATTTCAGATATAAGGGTACCACCGCCGCGGCCAATAAGCCTTTCTACTTCACGTCTTATATCTTGAGGATCAATATCCATAGAGTTGATAACCTTATTTGCAATCCCTGTTCCTTCAGCCAAGAGACCTAAAAGTATATGTTCAGTACCGACAAAGTTATGGCCTAAGCGCTTGGCTTCTTCCTGTGCAAGGATTATAGCCTTGGCTGCCTTTTCGGTGAACTTTTCAAACATTTTAGACCTCCAGAGTTAAATTAAGTTTCTTGACATATATTATACTATGTTTATTAACATTTAGTTAGAAAAGTGTTATTTTTTGTAAAGTTAGTTTTCAATTTTTGGCTAGATCACTTGGCAGATGGACGCAAATAGTATAAAATTATGCGTGTAATTATATTAAAAGCAATACGCTTGTACAAGAACTTAATTCTTAATGAGAGCGCTTTTTAAATTTAGTGTAGGCTAAGTAATTTTAATAAATGCTGAAAAGAGGTTGATATCTTGAGAATTTTAGTTACAGGAGCTGCTGGTTTTATAGGTTCTAATTTAGTTAAGGCTCTTGAAAGTCATTTCCCCACATATGAAATATACGCTCTGGATAACTTTTCTAGCGGTCATTTTAAAAACCTTTTGGGTTTTAAGGGGGAAGTAATAACCGCTGATATTTCACTTAAAGAACTTTGGGAAAGTTTAAAGAGTTACAGATTTGACGTTATATTTCATGAAGCTGCCATATCCGATACAAGGGTTTTGGATCAAGAGCTTGTCATGAGGGTTAATACTGAATCGTTTAAGTATCTGCTTGATTGTGCAATATGCTCTAAGTCGAAGGTAATTTATGCTTCTAGTGCTGCAGTTTATGGCAACTCACCTGCACCCCAAAGTGAAGAGTGCGGTTTGGTTCCAGAAAACGTTTATGGCTTTTCAAAATACGCGATGGACATGATAGCCCTTAAGTTTATGGCTTTAAATCCTGAAATTCAGGTTTGTGGGATGAGATACTTTAATGTATATGGTCCTGGTGAAGACTTTAAGGGTGAGTATGCGAGCATGATAAGACAAATGTTTGTGAGAATTAAAAATGGTTTGAATCCAAGACTATTTAAATACGGCGAACAAAAAAGGGATTTCGTTTATATAAATGATGTAGTAAATGCAAATATAAAGGCGATGGAAAACGACGTATCAGGTATATTTAACATAGCTACTGGCTCTGCTAGATCGTTTAACGATATTGTGAAAATAATCTCAGACATTACAAAAAAGGATATTAACGTAGAATACTTTGATTGTCCTTATGATTTTTACCAAAATTTAACACAAGCTAATATTTCAAGGGCAAGGTCTTTTCTTGGTTATAGCCCTGAATACGATCTAGAAAGAGGCATAAAGGAATATATAGATTATCTAGAAAATTGCTAGGATTTTTAGTAGCTTAAAAGCGATTAATTCGAATTTTTTCAAGACTACGTTGTTTATCAAACAAAGGAATATTTTATTTATTAAGTATGTTATTTATTTATTTTAGATATAAGCTATTTGGATATATAAAAAGATAAAATTATTTGAATTATCAGAATTTATAAAAAATTCAAATTTTATGTTACAATACATGTTCAAGGTAATCATTTTGACAAATCTCATGAAGGGATTTGTCGTACGTGATTTCAATAACTCTCATGAAAAAGAGAGGAGGGGTAGCAAGAAACAAATAGCTTTTCGTTTGGTTTAAGAATTTTTTTACCTTCATGAAGGGGGTGTTATTTTTGTTATCAAGTTTAGCTAAAAGAAAGGTTAGTAGAAGGGATTTTATGAAAGCCTGTGCGGCTATGGCCGTCTATTTAGGCTTAAGCGAGTCTTTCGCTCCAAAGATTGCTGATGCTGTCGAAAACGCAAGCAAGAAAACTCCTGTTATTTGGTTAGAGGGTCAAGATTGTGCTGGCTGTTCAGAGGCCTTTCTTAACCTCACAGAACCAACTCCTGCACAGATTATTCTCGATACTATCAGTTTGAAGTACCATGAGACTGTAATGTTTGGTACAGGATACCTTGCCGATAAGGCTTTGGATGAAGCCCTGAAAGCTGGGAATTACGTTTTAGTAGTTGAGGGTTCAATACCGACTGCAGATCCGATGTTTTGTACAGCAGGAACTATGAGCGATACCAATCCAGCGAGAAGACCGGTAGTTGAAACTCTAAAGGAAGCATATAAAAAAGCTTCTGTAGTAATTGCGCTTGGTTCTTGTGCTAGCTGGGGCGGAGTAGTTCAGGATACTCCTTCAAAGGGTAGAGGTGTAAGCGATATTGTCGGAAAGGAAAAGGTTATTAATCTTCCGATGTGTCCATGCAACCCTGATCACCTTGTTGGAACCCTTGTTTATTATCTTACCTTCAAAAAGGCTCCACCACTTGACATTCATCAAAGACCGCTGATGTTTTTCGGAACCCTTATTCACGACAACTGCCCAAGAAGAGGTCATTTCGAGCGCGGCGAATTTGTAACCAATTATGGTGATCCGAATCAAGCAGAATACTGTCTTTATCTAAAGGGATGTAAGGGGCCTTTCACTTTTAGCGATTGCCCATCAAGAGGTTTTAACGATAACGTAAGTTGGTGCATAAAGGCTAGTGCTCCTTGCGCGGGTTGCTCGCAGCCAGAATTCTATGCTGGATTTTCACCGCTTTATGAGAAATCAAATGACGTTAATTTGCCAGGTATTGGAGGAGTTCCATCTGAAACCGTTGGTACAGTCGCTGCAGCTGTAACTGCTTTAGGCGTTGCTGCCCACCTTGTTGGCCGATCTGTATTTGGCAAGAAGAAGGAGGGAGATAAATAGCTATGGCGAACAGAATTGTTATAGATCCCGTTACAAGAATTGAAGGTCATTTGAGGATAGAAGTTGAAATAGAAAATGGCGTAGTTAAGGATGCGTGGTCCTCTGGTACAATGGCAAGGGGATTTGAGGCAATGTTAATTGGCAGGCAGCCAATGGATGCCATTTACGTTACAGAGAGATCTTGTGGCGTGTGTACTATGGTACATGGCTTGTGCTCTTCAAGGGCACTTGATATGGCATATGGTTGTAAGGTTCCAGAGGCAGGCATACTTCTAAGAAATCTTATGCTAGCTGCACTTTATATGGGGGACCATATACAGATCTTTTATAACTTGAATGCACCTGATTACATTGATATAACGGCAGTTGCTGGTTATAAAGGGAATGATCCAAAGCTTTTGGCAATAAAGGACAAGATAGTATCACTCATAAAGGCAAACGATACGTCGCCCTTTACGCCTACATATAAAAATGATCAATATACAATTACAGATCCAGAGATTGTAACTACGCTTGTAAGTCACTATCTGCAGGCTATTGAGGCGAGAGCTATTGCGCAAAAGTGCATAGCAATATTTGGTGGTAAATCACCACACCAGGCAGGAGTTATTCAGGGTGGTGTAACTTATCATCCAAATCTTGAAGATTTAGTAAAATATAAAGAATATATTGCAAAAGTTATTGATTTTGTACAAAACGTTTACTGGAAGGATATCCTCTTCCTTGGGGCAGGCCCACTTCTTCCTGTTGGGCAGGCTGGTCTTGGCGGAGGGTATAACAACTACCTTTCGTGTCCAGAATTCCCCTTGGATAATAGTGGCAAAGATTTCTTGTGGAAGGGTGGGGTAGTTACAGACGGAAATCTAAGCGCTGTTCAGCCTCTGGATGGACAAAAGATTGCAGAGTCAGTAGCTCATTCATGGTATGATTATTCAAACAATCAACCTTTCCTTCAGCCCTTTGTAGGGGAGACGAAGTTTGATCTGAAAAAGGAAGGGGCTTACAGCTTCTTAAAGGCTCCTCGTTACGATGAAAAGCCTTACGAGGTTGGCCCTCTTGCGTGGGCTATGACTGTCCAACCAAAGGAATTTATGGATATTGTTACAAAGTTGAACATTAAGCCAGGATTTTTAGCTCGCCATGCGGCAAGAGCTTATCAAGCAGTAGACGTATCAAAGAATGTTATGAAGTGGGTTGATCAGTTAGCTGAACTTATGGGCAAGGGTCCATTAATTGTAAACGACGACAAGCCTACCCCAGATAATGCAAAAGGCTTTGGTTTTGTTGAAGCTCCAAGAGGATTTTTAAGTCACTGGGCAGTGATCGAAGGCAAGAAGATTAAGAATTATCAACAGGTTGTTCCTACTACCTGGAATGCCTCTCCTAGGGATGCGAACAACGTTCGTGGTCAGTATGAACAATCGCTAATAGGAATTCCTGTTCCTGATCCTGAAAACCCAATAAATGTAGTAAGAAATATTAGATCTTTTGACCCATGCTTGGCCTGTGCTGTTCATGTTATACATCCAGAGAGCAATCGTATTATAAAGTTTGTTGTGGAGTAGGGAGGTATATTATGGCACGTTTAGAAGATCACCCTCTGCCACAAAGAGTTATGCACTGGATAAATCTGCTTTGCATGTTAGGTTTAATTGTATCGGGATGGTATATTCACAGTCCGTTTGCACCAGGATGGATGGGTGCGCTCAGATGGCTTCACTTTTCACTAGCGTACATCTGGATTTTAAATGCAATATTTAGAATTTATTTTGCATTTGCAGGTTCGGATAGGGATTGGAGGGAATTTGCATATACCAAAGAAGACTTTAAAAATATTATTCCACAGATAAAATACTATCTCTTTTTAGGGCCACATCCTCATACAGGAAAGTATAACCCTCTTCAAAAAGTTGCATATAGCTGGCTTTTGATTGTCTTATTTGCCTTTCAAGCAACAACAGGTTTTGCGCTTTTGTGGCCTACAGGTGCTTTTTCAGGAGTTGTACACTTCTTTGGAGGTTTGTATTATCTAAGATTGTGGCACTATTTTGGTATGTTTGCGTTTATTATATTCATTATTGGTCACGTATATCTTTCAGTTACAGAGGCATGGGATCAGGTACCTCTTATGTTCTTTGGAATTGCTAAAAAGGAATAGTTTTAAGTAGGATTCTTTACTTTACCCCGGATTTTTTTCTATAAATCCGGGGTTTTGTTATATAATTAACCTTAGAGTCTTCTCAATAGTGATTATGGAGGAGTAAAATGTCTGAGGCCAGTAGTTTTATGGTATCTAATGATATTAGTTCCTCTAGAAACAATAATGCTAGTGCCGTTAGTTCGAATATAAGCTCTAGTTCTAATGCTATATCTTTATTAAAAAGGAAGTTTTCTGCACAGGTTGAACAGCAAATTGAGCAGTTAAAGAAAACTGATCAAGAGGTGCGCGCTCACGAACAGGCACACATTGCTGCATCAGGAGGATTGGCTACATCAGGGCCTAATTATGTCTACGTTACAGGGCCTGATGGAAAATTATATGCTGTCGGAGGGGATGTGACAATAGACGTTTCACCTGTCCCGAACAATCCAGATGCAACAATCCAAAAAATGCAAACAGTTATTAGGGCGGCTTTAGCTCCAGCACAACCTTCCTCCCAAGATTACAGTGTAGCCTCGCAAGCACAGATGATTATTATCCAAGCTCAGGAACAAAAGTACTTAATTGAGAGCCATAAATTGCACCTTAGCAACGCTAGTAATTCAAAAAATCAAATAAATACAACATTATAAATACCAAACTTATTTTATATTTAATCATCTTTATATCTTTTTTGCCCTAAATTAAAGCTATTAATTTAACTTATTTGACAAAAATAAAAAACCAGTTCATAATTTATTTGTTTGTATTAGGGGTTGAATCTTGATTTGAGGGGAGAATATGAAAGTACTGATATTAGGAATTGGAAATGAATTACAAGGAGATGATGGTTTAGGGGTTCATGTAATAAAAGAATTGAAAAGAATTTCTTTACCGAAAGAAGTGAAGCTTTTGGCAGGTGGGACAAGCGGGCCTGATTTGATAGCTTATTTTGAAGGAGTAGACTTTGTAATATTTGTTGATGCTATTAGAGGTGGTAATTTACCAGGCACTATTTACAAATATAATCCCGAAGAGATGAGATATCAAAGAAGCGTTGTGCTTTCCCCTCACCAGATGGGAGTTCCAGAGACGCTGAGCTTAGCTGAATTGGTTGGTAAAAAGCCTAAGAAAAGCATTTTTTTTGGTATGGAGCCGATGGATATAGGATATTCATTAGAACTTAGTAAACCAGTAAGAGAAAAACTCCCAAGGTTAGTTGAGCTTATAGTAGAAGAGGTTGAGAGCTTTTTGACTTCTAATAACGAACGCAATTTATCATGAGGGAGGATGTTAACATTTTGGTGCGCACATCTAACGGCAATGTTGAAGTAACAGATCTAGATTTCTTCTTTAACCCAAGAAACGTGGCGGTATTGGGAGCTTCAAGGAAGCCTGGCTCAGTGGGTTATACTATTTTGGAAAATCTTCTCGACTTTAAAGGTCAGGTTTTTCCTATTAATCCGAATGCAACCGAGATTTTGGGAATAAGAGCTTATGCTAGCCTCCAGGATCTCTTTGAACCTGTAGATCTTGCTGTAATCGCTGTTCCAAGAGAAATTGTTCCTGTTGTGCTTGAAGATGCAGGTAGGTCTGGATGTTTGGGTGCAGTTATTGTAACCTCAGGCTTTAAAGAGGTTGGAAGAAAGGATTTAGAGGATCAAATCTTAGATATTGCAAAAAGATATTCTATGAGAATAATTGGCCCAAATTGCTTAGGTATTTATGATGCGAAATCCAGACTTGATACCTCATTTCTCTCAAAACAAAAACAAGCAAGACCAGGTCCAGGAAGCATAGCCTTTTTGTCTCAAAGTGGAGCATTTCTTGCGGCTATCATGGATTGGGCAGCGTCTGAAAAGATAGGTATATCAAAGGGAGTTTCCTATGGAAACAAGGTAGACGTAAACGAACTTGATTTGATTGATTATCTGATTAAGGATGACGATACAGAAGTAATTTGTTTGTATATAGAGGGGGTTGACAATCCTAGAGTTTTCTTTGAAAAGGCAAGTGCTGCATCTAAAGTAAAACCTATCCTAATTATGAAAGCTGGACTTACTGAAGAGGGAACAAAGGCTGCAGCATCCCATACGGGAAGTATGGCTGGAAGCGGACTCCTTTTTAGGAGTGCATGTAAACAAGCTGGAATAATTATGGTTAAAGACTTTAGAGAGCTCTTTAATGCTGCGAAAGCTTTAGTAAAGGCAGGTCCTGTAAAAGGGAAAAGAGTGGCTATATTAACTAATGGTGGTGGGGCTGGAGTTATGACCACAGATTATGCGGTAGAAAAATCTTTTAAGATGGCTAATTTGTCTGAGTCCACAAAGAAAAAGTTAAAGGGTATCTTGCCAGAGTTCGCCAGCGTTAATAATCCAGTGGATATAACAGGATCGGGAAACGGTGAAGATTATGTTAATTCCCTCAAGATTATTCAGGCGGATAAAGGGGTGGATGCCGTACTGGGAATAAACCTGATACAGGTACCTGGTATGGATGAGAAGATAGTGGATGTCCTTCCTACAGAAGTTATTTCTAGTTCTAAACCGTACTTTTCAATTATGATAGGCGGGAATTATACAAATAGGGTAAAACTAAAGTTAGAGAAGAAGGGGATGCTTGTCTACAACAATATAATTGATTGTATTGATTCTTTATACATATCTTCTCTGTATACAACTTTTAGAGAAAAGAGCCCTTGGCAAGCTAAAAATCTTTCTTCAAAGGTCTCAAAAAAGGCAAAGGGTATAATTGCAAAATACTTGAAGATGAAAGAGATGTCGTTAATTGAACCAGATCTGTCTGAATTTTTAAACGATTATAAAATGCCGCTTTCAAGGAGCTATTTCTTTTCTTCTATTGAGGATATACAAAATTGTAAGGACATCGTATTTCCAGGTGTGGCTAAAGTTGTGTCGCACGAGATAATTCACAAATCTGATGCTGGTGGAGTAATTTTAGGAATTAACTCTAAAGAAGAGCTTATAGACGCATATAAAAAGATTATAGAAAATGCAAGAAATTATAATCCAAGTGCAAAGGTTGTGGGCATATCTTATCAAAAATTGGAAAAAAGGGGTAAAGAGTTAATTGTTGGTGGTTTTAACGATAAAGACTTTGGACCTGTAGTTATGTTGGGTCTTGGAGGTATTTACGTTGAGGTCTTAAAGGATGTATCTTTTGCAATGGCTCCTTTAACTACACAAATGGCTATGGATATGATGAAAGAATTGAAATCTTATAAGATCTTAACGGGAATTAGAGGGGAGGAGCCTGCTGACCAGGAGAAGATAGCCTCCTTACTCGTAAGGTTTTCAGAGATATTGTGTTTGCATCCTGAAATTAAAGAGATGGAATTTAATCCCATATTTGCATATAAAGATGCTGTGGTTATAGTTGATTCTAGAATATTGCTTGAGAAATAATAATGAGGTCTGAAATGGAAGGCTATCCGGTTTACGTTCTTTGTGGGGAAGCTGGTTCTGGAAAATCTGAAATCGTTCTTAAACTAGGTGGAATATTCTCAAAAGATAATCCTGTTTTAGTTATAGACCTTGATAACGTTAAGATTATGAGAACGATTAGACATGTAAACAATGAAAAGAAACTTGATCTACCCTTCGAAGTAGTTAATATTCCTGAAGAATTTATCAATATAGACATACCAATTGTTGCTTATAAAATTAGAAGTTTACTTGAAGATAACGGTAATTTTTTGATCATAGATGTGGGAGGCAATAGTGATGGCGCTATTGTTCTTGGATCTTTAAATGACCTTTTGGTTAAAAGAAACACAATCCCAATTTTTGTTTTCAATCCATTTAGACCCTTTTCTAACTCTTCTGAAAGGGTATATGAAACCATAAGTTCCATTCAAAGATCTAGTAAGCTTAACTTTAATAGCGTAGCGATAAACCTTTATCTTGGCAAAGGCGCTACTTTGGACGAAATGCTTTTAGGAGAGAAGCTAGCAAACAAAATCGTAGAAGAACTAAACCTTGAAGTTCTTTTTAGATTTGTTCAGAAAGAGTTTGAAGAATATTTCAAGGGCTATATTCCTATTGAACCTTTGTTATTTTATCCTTGGGAAGAAGGGAGGAACTTGAGTGATGGCTAAAGTAGTAATTGATGTTGAGAGATGTAAGGGATGCGGATTATGCGTTGCAGCGTGTAATTTTGGAAACTTGAGAATTGGAGAAAAATTCAATTCAAAAAGTTACAGGGTGAGCGAGTTTGTTGGAGAAGAGTGTAAGGGATGTGGATTTTGTTATATGGTGTGTCCTGATGTTGCGATAACAGTTTACAGGGATGAAAAGGTAGAAGTAGAAAAATAAAAAACTTATAAAGGAGGGACGTTTGTGAGAGTTTTAATGAAGGGAACCGAAGCTATGGCTGAGGCGGCAATAAGGGCAGGATGCAACGCATATTTTGGATATCCTATTACTCCTCAAACAGAGCTAATTCACTATATGTCAAGAAGAATGCCAGAAGTTGGGGGGGTATTTTTGCAGGCTGAAAGTGAGGTATCTGTCATAAATATGGTTTATGGCGCTGCGGCTGCCGGCGTAAGAGTTATGACTTCGTCTTCTAGCCCTGGAATAAGTCTTATGCAGGAGGGAATTTCATATTTGGTGGGTGCTGAACTTCCTGCGGTGTTAATAAATGTAATGAGAGGCGGCCCTGGTCTTGGAAATATCCAGCCATCCCAAAGCGATTATTTTCAATCTACAAAGGGCGGAGGACATGGAGATTATAAATTGATTACCTTTGCTCCATCATCTGTTTCTGAGGCAGCATCTATGGTATATGGGGCATTTGATATAGCTGAAAAATATAGACATCCTGTTATGATTTTAGCTGATGGAGCACTCGGTCAGATTATGGAACCTGTTAGCCTACCAGAACAGGGTACTAGCAAACCTTCTGTAAAGGATTGGGCTCTAACTGGGGCAAAAGGGAGACCTGCAAACAAAATAATTTCTTTTTACCTAGATCCAAAGACTTTAGAGGAACACAACCTTCGTCTGCAAGAAAAATTTAAAAATATAAACGAAGAGATAAATTTCGAAGAGGATATATCAGATGATATGGAAATTTTAGCAGTAGCTTATGGAACTGTGGCAAGGATACTTAAGAGCGCAGTTTATCGATTGAGAAATGAAGGAAGGAAAATAGGATTTTTCAGACCTATTTCTCTTTGGCCATTCCCTGAGGATGCTCTAAAAGAGGCATCGAAGAAGGCAAAACTTGTATTTGTGAGCGAGATGAGCTATGGCCAAATGCTTGAAGACGTTAGACGTGTAGTTCCAGATGAAATTGAAGTAAAGTTTTATGGAAGAGCTGGCGGAGTAGTTCCATCGCCAAATGAACTATACAATAAACTAAAATCTCTTCTGGAAAGGAGGGCCTAAAAAATGTCTAATCAAGTCCTTGAAAGACCAAAGTCCTTGACACAAAAGCAGTTTCACTATTGTCCAGGATGTCACCACGGCATAATTCACAGACTTATTGCTGAGACAATTGATGAGTTTGGTTTGAAAGAAAAGACAATAGTTGTTCAGCCAGTAGGATGTGCTGTATATATTTATGAATACTTTGATACAGACGTATCAGAGGCAGCTCACGGGAGAGCTCCCGCTGTAGCTACTGCTATAAAGAGGGTATCAAAAGATAAATTTGTTCTGACTTATCAGGGTGATGGAGATCTAGCTGCTATTGGCACTGCTGAAATAGTTCATGCTGCTTTACGAGGAGAAAATATCTGTGTATTTTTTGTTAATAACGCAATATATGGTATGACTGGAGGACAGATGGCTCCGACTACCTTGCCCAGCATGAAAACAGCCACTACTCCATTCGGAAGAGATGTAAAAAAACAGGGATATCCAATAAGAGTTTCCGAAATGCTTGCTCCTTTTGATGGAGTAGCTTATGTAGAAAGAGTGATGGTAGCTTCTCCAAAATATGTTATCAAGGCTAAAAATGCTGTTAGAAAGGCATTTAAATATCAGCTTCAAGAAAAGGGTTTTTCTTTAGTTGAATTCTTGAGCGCGTGTCCGACTGGCTGGGGAATGCCTCCTGTAGACGCTGCAAAGTGGGTGGAAGAGAATATGACAAAGCAGTTTCCATTAGGCGTATATAAGGAGGTAGGCTTGGATGACTGAAGAATTGATCATTGCAGGGTTTGGGGGGCAAGGAGTTATGACTATGGGGCAAGTTTTAGCCTATGCAGGTCTTAACTTTGGTAAAGAAGTAAGCTATTTGCCAAGTTATGGACCAGAACAGAGGGGCGGTACAGCTAATTGTATGGTAGTCATTTCAGATTATCCTGTTTCTTCTCCCTACATAGATGAGCCAACTTCTTTAATAATTATGAATCAACCTTCACTTGAAAAATTTGCCCCCACATTAAAAGAGAATGGTATTTTAATGTACAATGCATCTTTAATAAAAGACAAGGTAAGCCATCAAAAGGCGTCAAGGGTTGTGGGAATTGAAATAAATCACCTTGCAAACCAAATGGGTAAACCACAGTTAGCAAATATGATTATGCTTGGCGCATATATTGGCGTTTCAAATATTATGCCATTAGATAGTATAAAGGAAGTTCTTCCAAAGGTCTTTTCTAATAAATATCACCATTTGTTGCCTCTAAATTATGAAGCGCTTGATCTGGGTTTAAAGACTGTAAAGGGCTAAATTCTTTGAGCGGCTTAAAGTATACTTTAGCCGCTCTTTTTCCCTATTAGCATTCCTACCTGCAGTACTCTTATAAGTCTTTTTGTGGCGGATTTTAATAGAGTTGCACCGTTTAACATGCACTCTTCCAGCGAGGCAGGTTTGGATGATATGCTGATAATAGCATCGATGCCATTTTCAAAAACCGATTCATAACCGTCTCCCAACCCTCCAGAGATGCAAATTACAGGTATATTGTATTTTTTGGCTGCTTTTGCAACGCCGACAGGGGCTTTCCCGAAAACAGTTTGAAAGTCCGTGTTACCCTCTCCAGTGATTACCAGATCTGCATCTCTTACTAAAGTATCGAATCCTGTTATCTTTAACACTAATTCAACTCCAGGAATAAGTGATGCGTTAGTAAATAACATTAATCCGGCACCCAGACCTCCTGCTGCGCCTGCACCGGGAATATCCTTTACATCCTTTCCTGTGGCTTCTTTACTAACTTTAGAAAAGTTCAGAAGAGCCTTGTCAAGTTCCTTTACCATTTCAGGAGTTGCACCCTTTTGTGGACCATAAACTGCAGATGCGCCACGAGGTCCACACAGCGGGTTATCAACGTCACAAGCTACTAGAATTTCAACATCCTTTATGCGCGGGTCTATATTGGATATGTCTATCCTCTTTAACTTCTGTAGGGCAAGCCCTCCTTCTTCAAGCTCATTGTCCGATTCGTCAAAGAACTTTACTCCTAAAGCCTTTGCCATCCCGGCCCCGCCGTCGTTTGTAGCGCTTCCGCCGATTCCAATAACAATTTTTTTGCATTTGGCATTTAAAGCTGAAAGAATTAGCTGGCCTGTGCCAAATGTAGAAGTAATATAAGGATTCCTCTTCTCCTTTGGGACTAAGGGTAGTCCTGAGGCTGAAGCCATCTCGATTACGGCGCTAGTGCCGTCCCCTAATATTCCCCACTTTGCTAATATCTTTTCTCCTAAAGGGTTTAATACCTCACTATAAATGAATTTACCCTTAGTAGCAGTAACTAGAGCATCTACTGTTCCCTCACCCCCATCTGCAATTGGAACTTTTACTATATTTATCTTTGGATAAAATTCTAATATAGCGCTCTCTATTATATTGGCAACATCAAGAGCACTTAGACATCCTTTGTATGAATCAGGGGCAATTACTATCTTGTTCATGTTTTATGTAGAGCAAAGCTCTTCCTCCTTTATATTTAATATCTTGATAGCCATTTAAAAAATCATAACACAAACTCTACTTTTGGTAAGATATAATTCCATCTTGATACTTGAACAGAACAAAAATGCATTTTGAAAGCAATGTGGTTCAAAGTATGCCAGGCATCCTGCTTGGTAGCCGTAAAAGCAAAAAAAGCAAAAAACTGTCCACGAGCAAGATGCTCGTGTTACTATGAGATGCCTGCTTACTATTGAGATGCACGCGGTACATAGAAACGTACCATAAGTTGACTTAATAGGGTATTATGCGAAATGTAATGGTAAAATTAAAGTTATAGTAATTCTCAGGGTAGGAGGTAAATAAATTGGGAAAGAACTATAAAAATCCACCAATAGTAGAAGCGCTTTGTGAATTTCAATTTGTTCCTGGTCAACCCTGGGATGCTACGATTCCTGGTATGTTTTATGAAAGAATTAAAAATAAATTTCCAATAAAACAGCAACAGGTGGGTTTTGGAGCGGGCATCGTGATAAAAGAAGGTGAAGCGTTCGGGATACCTTCACCGCGAATGCAGTTTTTTAGCGAGGATAGGCATTCTCTGGTACAGAGTGGTTTAGATTTATTAACTATTAACTATCTAAAACCTTATCCTACCTGGGGAAAATTCAAATCTTTAATTTTAGAAATTTTAAGAAAATATAAAGAGGTGGCGAGTCCAAAAGGGTTTAAAAAGATAGGATTGCGCTACATAAATAAAATAGATTTGGAACAAAATATAAAGATAAAAGAGTATTTTAATTTTTATCCGCTTACTCCGGATAGGTTGCCTCAAGCATATAAGTCATTTCAAACTGTGATTGATATCCCATATGAAAATGAAAGGGATCTTTTGCATTTGGCTTTAATGACTATAATTCCTGAAAGACCAGATACTATCTCTCTAGCTCTTGACATCTACTATATTATGGTGGTGCCTGAAAAAGTTGGACTTGATAATGAACTAAACTGGCTTGAAAATGCTCACACAACTATTGAGGAAGCTTTTGAGATATGTATTACAGATAAGTGTAGAAGTCTTTTTGAGGAGGTGAAATAGTGTTACCAACGTTAATCGAACAAAATGATCAATCGATTGTTATACCTGAAAATTCTTTATATAAAAATTATTTTCCAAAATATGGACCAGTAGATGAAACTTCTGTATTTTTTACAAACCAAAATAAGGTTAAACAATTAGAAGAAAAATATGAATTTTCAAATATAGAAGAGATCAGAAAATTTATTATGCAAAATGGATATTTGATTGACATTCTTTATGAGGCTCCTGAAAATATTTATAGAGTATTTGGCAGGGAAAATATTAAATTAGTCCTTGAACTTGAGAGAGATCCTGAAGAAGGATGGGATGAGCTTTTTATTGTGATTAAATCTTTATATAATGCTAAAGAAGCAGTAGAGCTTGAAAGAAAGCTTTTTGACGAGTGGTTTGTTCATATTATGGATAAAGTTAATAACAAGCTAAATTTTACTGAGGAGCCGTATGGATTTTGATTGGAAGGATTATATAAAATTGGCACAGAAATTGTATATTGAGTCAAATAAAGATTCTATAGAGGAAGCATATAATAGGTCAGTAATCAGTAGGAGCTATTATGGGATATTTTGTATTTCACGGATTAAGGCAGGATTAGAATCCTATAAGCCTAGCAAGGAAACTGATCCGGGAACTCATAAAAAGGTTATTAGTTATTATAAAAGTTCGAATAAACTTGATGAAAAAGAATTAGGCAAAATCTTAGATGAACTAAGAAAATGGAGAAATGATGCTGATTATGAAGGAAGAAAAGGCATTGATAAAAATGCGGCAGAAAGGGCAATATTAAAAGCTAACGAAGCGCTTAAGTTATTAGGTGAAAATTTGAATTAATAATGCATAAAGGACCTACCTATAACATTCCTAATTCGTAGAATATAGTCTATGTTTTCTTGTGCGAATGAATTTGCAGATCAGATTAATGAGCTGTCTTCAAGATCAATTCCGTTTTTTTTCATAATAGATTTTGAGGTGGATGAATTTAAAATTTTTTATGGTGAAAAGCTTTTTTCAAAGGATATCTATTTTAATA
>NZ_JBRCUV010000039.1:0-17626 GCF_053498235.1 Thermodesulfobium sp. | reverse complement strand
TTATAAATGCACTTTTTCTTCAAACAATTCCAACTCTAATTTCAATCTTTGTAAGCATGTTAATTTTTGACTTTTTTTTTGTTTCACCTTTTTATAGTTTTGCAATATCAGATTTAAATTATTTTTTTTCTTACATTGTATATTCTATTGCAATTGCAACAATCAATGTTCTTGCATCAAAACTTAAAAATAAAATAAAGACACTTAAGGAAAGTCAAAAAAGAGAAATAGGTCTATACGAGTTAAGCTCAGATCTAGTTATGGCAAAAAGTATAAATCACGTTTTGTCTCTAACAATAAATCATATCAAAAAATTATTTATATGCGAAGCTGCTATATTTATTAAAGAACAAGAAAAATTTAAGGTTGGAGCAAAAACAGAAAAATTTGAAATTACTCCAGAAGTTAAGGGTATAGTTTCCTGGTCTTTTGTAAATAAAAAGGCGGCGGGATTTGGTACAGATACTTTTTCAAATGCCAAGTCGCTTTATTTACCAATGTTAACTGCAGAAGAAGTTTATGGAGTTATAGCAATAACTATACCAGAAAATTCAAATATTTTAAAAATAGACGACAGAATTGCTCTTAACGCTATTGCTCGTCTTACTGCATTAGCTTTAGAAAGGATAAACAAAGACTAGCCAGAGTATCTTGTCCCGTTATAATTTACCCAAGAATACCAAGATTATTTTCTAAACTTAAAAGTTCATTAACATCAAAAAATCTTCTCAGTTGAAGTTCTTCAACTGAAACTTTTCCTTTTATAATTTTCACATGAAGTATGTTGTATGACGGATCCCCAAAGTTCAATGGAAAAATCTTGCCACCTGCACCTCCAGAAATATAGTAATTTATTCCGTTAATGACTTTGTGATCATAAAGATGAATATGCCCCTGAAATACCGCGCCAACCTGATGTGCAGAGATTATATTAATTGCCTCTTTATCCCCTTTATTGTACGAGTGTATCCACCAATCACTATATGATGGTGGCTCATGCATAGCCACAAAAAGAATTTTCTCTTCATCTGAAAGTTCTTTGTCTAAAAACTGAAGTTGATTCTCTTTCAACATACCCTCAGAATTGTCCATACATACTAATTTTAAGTTTAATCTATCAATACAAAGCGTATAATTTAGAGGTCCCATATAAGTTTCATACAAAGCTTTGGTAGAATTTCTTATCTCATGATTTCCTATTATTGGAAAAATAGGAATATCACCAAGCCAAGTACACATATTTAGAAAATCTTTATATTCGAACTCATAACCATCGTTTGTCATATCTCCGGTAAAAAGTACAAACAGAGGGTCATAAGATCTTGCAAGTTCAAATGCCTTTTTTAAAACTCTATCGTTCCTGTGGCTATCCCCCATTACTATAAAAGAAAAATAATCATCGCTAAAGAACTTTATTTTATTATTAATAAGTTCTAGAGATCTTAAATAAAGCGTATCCTCCTTAGCAAAAAGCTCAGTAGGAAATTCAAATAAAGAAATAGACGCAAATAGGCCAAAAGTTAATTTAACAAAATCTCTTCTATTCATAGAGTCATTATACTATGTGAAAATTATATTTTGTTAAAAACTCTAATAAATATCGTTAAAACAAAAAATGGTATAAAATCACATCTTTGATACTTGAACAGAACAAAAATGCTTGTGAACTTTTATATTTAAAGCTTTTTTAAGACTTTGTATTTATAGTGAATCAAGCATCCTGCTTGTTATTTTTTAGGATCAAAAGCAAGACACCCCGAGCAAGATGCTCAGGGTACTATGAAGAACTACAAAGCTTTTATACATCCTGCTTGTTAGTTTTTAAGATCAAAAGACAGCACAAGCAAGATGCTTGTGTTACTATGCTTTATCTCTACTGAACTGTCAAACTACCGTAAAAACTATACTCTTTAAAAATCTAAACAAAATATTTATCATTAAAACAAAAAATTGGTATAAAATGTTAATAAGAGGTGATAGCATTGGGTTTTAGTCAAATAATGATAACAATTGCTGTAATGATCTGTATTTTTATGTCCTCACTTGATATTAGTATCGTAAACGTTGCAATTCCTACCATTAGAGGTGCAATAGGGGTATCTATATCAGAGGCTACCTGGATTTCTACTTCCTATATGCTTGCAAATGTAATAGTAATGCCGGCAATAAATTTCTTAACCTCAATATTTGGTAAAACCAGATGTTTCTTTGCAGGAGTCTTGCTTTTTGGAATTGGGTCTTTCTTATGCGGATTTTCTTGGAATCTCGAATCAATAATAATTTTTAGAGCCCTGCAAGGAATTGGAGGAGGAGCTTTAATTCCTCTTTCTCAGGCAATCTTAAGAGAGAACTTTCCCCCAAATGAGCAGGCTAAAGCAATGAGTTTTTTTGGTATTGGAATTGTACTTGGCCCTGGATTAGGACCCACCATTGGTGGTTGGATCACAGACAATATTAACTGGAATTGGATCTTCTTTATAAATGTTCCGTTTGTAATTATAGACTTATTATTAATTTTTATATTTATTTTAGATAAATCAGAAAAGTTTTCAAAGGGTATTAAAATTGACTACTTCGGACTTATTACAATGGCTATAGGCCTTGGTGCATTGCAAATAATGCTCGAAAAGGGACAAGAAAACAACTGGTTTAGTTCACAATTCATTGTAAATCTTGCAATTATTTCATTTATATCGCTTGTTTTATTTGCAATAAGAGAATTTACCTGTGAAAAACCTGCTGTAAATTTAAAATTGTTAAAAAACTTTGGCTTTTTTAACCCAACAGTTATTCAAGGGATATTTGGAATGGGTTTATTCGCTGGACTATTTTTACTTCCTATTTTATTTCAGGAATCTTTAGGATATAGCGCTACCGAAGCAGGGATTGCCATGATACCAAGGAGCATTTCAATGGCTATGTTCATGCCTATTGCAGGTAGACTTTATAATAGAATTGGAGGCAAAAAGATGGTCATGTTCGCTGCTGCGCTAACATCACTAAGTCTAGTTCCTTTAAGCTTTATGAGCCTTAATACGTCTGCTTGGGATCTATTCTGGCCCCAGTTTGTACAGGGCATTGCATTTGCATTTATCTTTGTCTCCCTAAGTACCATAGCACTTATGGCTCTTGAGAGAAAGGACATCGTTTCAGGCGCTGGACTCTTTAACCTTGTTAGAGTTCTTTGTGGGAGCATCGGTACGGCAGTCTTTGCCACACAACTTGAAAACAATCAAATTATTAACAGAGCCTACCTCACAGAACATATCGTAACAAACAGCCCATATACCGTTCAGGGTTTTATGACAAACCCAGCAACAATTCTTAGTCCATTAACAACTTCTCCTGCAATATCCAAATTCTTTGCTGGAATAAATCAAGTGCTTATGATACAAGGAGCAAGCGCAGCAGATCTTAACAACAAGGCATATGCAATGCTTAGTAATTTTGTTGACAGACAGGCTTTGATAATGTCATTTAACCACGTGTTTTTTGAATTGTGTTTGCTATTTTGTGTTGCATTTGTTTTAAGCTTATTCCTTGTAGAAAGAAAGTCATCATGGCATAAAGAATAGAAAAAAAATTATGAATAAGTTCCAATTCCTTATCAAGGTCTACTCATACAATTCATTAATTTTCAAAAAAACCAACATACTATAAAATAAGATTTTTAAGTTACTTTAAATACTATATTTTACGCAATTTCGACATCTTTGCAAAAACCTATTAATGGTTTAAAATATTATTTATATTTATTAATAATATGAAATATATAAGTATAAGAACAAATAACTTAAGTAGGTTAGAGATATGCATATAATGCCGATTCTATTTAGTATTAGTGCTGTTTTTTTATTTTCGATGATAGTTGCCGTCATAGGGAATATTATAGGTATTGGAGGCGGCGTTATGCTACTGCCGTTTTTTATTTTGTATTTACATTTAAATTCTATGACCGCTAGCGGATTAAGCCTTTTTACAATCGTACTAAGCACTATTGGAGGCACATTCGCTTTCACCAGACAAAGAATAATTAATTACAAATTGTTTTTTACTATAATTAGCTTAATCATTCCTGGCGTAGTAGTTGGCTCAGTTGCTAACAAATTCGTAAATACTCAAGAATTTAAAGAGATTTTACCTATATGGGTAATTTCTATCGGTATGTTTTCTTTAATAACTGCAAAAAGGCAACCTGTAAAAGAGATAAACAATTCTAAAAATGATTCCATAAAACACAAAAATCTAACAAGATTAGTATCATTTCTTTCAGGTTTTATTTCTGGATTTTTCGGCGTAGGTATAGGTGGAGTATATGATATTTATTGAAAATGTGTTTGATAAAAAAATGTCCACTACCAAAAGTAAACATTCAATAGTGGACTTAATTTTAAGAGATATTATAACGCCTTAACGTTAACTGCCCTTAATTTTTTTGAGTTCTTAGGATCTGCTTCGATATCGAAAGTAACTTGCTGACCTTCGTTAAGCGATTTAAATCCGTCTGAAACAATTGCAGAAAAATGCACGAATACATCCCCACCGCCATCCGCTTTAGAAATAAAACCGTACCCCTTTTCTGCATTAAACCATTTTACCGTACCTTTATTCATGACAACCTCCTAAAAAATACAACTAAACAATAACTAAAAAACTCGCGCATTTTCGTAGACAACAATGCCAAAATCAACTACAAAAATACGCGAGTTTAAATTAGCACATATCTAGTCTTTTCTAAGATTATCATATTAAAATAGTTTTGTCAAACACAAAATACATTTATTTCTTTATTTATATATCATTTTAGCTATTATCAAAAGCTTTTAGTTGTTATAAAAAATTAAATTAATTTCATAATTAGATGTATAATTAAATAACTTACCAAAAGGAGGTGCCAGGATGAAACAAAATGAGGGAACTATAGACAGAATTATAAGGTTTATTTTAGGACTCATTCTTATTTATTTTGGTTTTTCAATGCAATTTAATACGGTAGGAATTATTTTGACAGTAATTGGAATCGTACTTATCTTTACAGCTGTAACAGGTTTTTGTGCACTTTATACACTCTTAAAGATTTCTACGAAGTAACATTCATAATAGGCAGGACAAAAGAGATTCAAAAAACATTATCCTGCTTTGCCTTTTAAAGTCTGAGTGTGTTATTATAAAATAAGCAGGACAGGCACGCAACTTACAAGTTAACTACTTGAGGAAAGTCCGAGCTCCTCTGGGCAGGGTGCTGGTTAATTGCCAGAGAGGGAAACCTCTGGATAGGGCCACAGAAACAAACTACTATCTACGGATAGTACAGGTGAAAAGGCGAGGTAAAAGCTCACCGGCAGAAGAGCGATCTTCTGGCCAGGCAACCCCCACCCGGAGCAAGGCCAAATAGGGAAGGAGACAGCCCAGGTCGTTAATACTTCCGGGTAGGCCGCAAGAGGCTGAGGGAAACTTCAGCCCAAGATAAATGGTTGCGATCCCTTTGGGATACAGAACTCGGCTTATAGCCTGTCCTGTTTTTTTGGGTTATTGAAATTATAAAAAATTAGTAAAAGAATTCCTATATCTATATATATATCCGAAAGGTTAAAAACAGGTAAAATATGTATATTAATAAAATCAATCACTTGATGCGATCCAAAAGCTCTATCCAGCAAGTTACTAGATACGCCAGCAATCAAAAATGACAAAGCAATTCTTAGACTAGGTATTTTAAACCATAAGATAATACAAGAAATCAAAAAAACAACGCCAACTAATATAAAAAAAAACGTTTGACCACTAAAAATCCCCCATGCCCCCCCTAAATTTTTCACAAGAACGAATTGTACCAGAAAAAAACTATAGTTACGTTCAGACAAAAACTTGATAGCCAAAAACTTTGTTAATCTATCAATTAAAAAAAGTGTCAGAGCAAATATAAAAAATTTAAAGTTTTCCTTTACCAAGATTTCATATACTTCTCTTGTTCATTACTTAAGGTATCAATATTCGTACCCATAGACTCGATCTTCAGTCTTGCTATCTCCCTATCAATCTCTAGTGGTACAGGATAAACCCCGACATCTATTTTGTTATTCAAAAGATAAAGTGCACACAAAAATTGATTCGCAAAACTCATATCCATAACACTGGATGGGTGACCTTCAGCAGCTGCAAGATTTACAAGTCTGCCCTCACCTACCAAAAAAATCTTCTTACCATCTTTAAAGGTATATTCATCCAACTCATGCCTGATTCTTCTCTTTGAAATTTTTTGTTCTTCCATCTTATTTACTTCAATTTCCACGTTAAAGTGTCCTGAATTTGCCAGTATTGCACCATCTTTCATTTTTAAAATATGATCAAATCTGATAACGTTGCAGTTGCCCGTAACAGTAATAAATATATCTCCAATTTTTGCAGCCTCATCCATTGGCATCACTTCAAACCCGTCCATTATAGCTTCTAGTGCCCTCACTGGTTCGACCTCAGTTACTATAACCCTTGCACCCATTCCCTTAGCTCTCATGCTTACGCCTTTTCCACACCAACCATATCCCGCCACTACTACCCTTTTGCCTGCAAAGAGTATATTTGTAGCCCTAATAATACCATCAAGTGTGCTTTGCCCAGTACCATATCTATTGTCAAAAAAGTGCTTTGTCATAGCATTATTTACAGCTATAAAGGGAAATTTTAACAAGTTTTCCTTGTGAAGAGCCTCAATCCTATGAACGCCCGTAGTAGTTTCTTCACAACCACCAATCACCTTATCAGCAATTTTGGGATACTCTTTATGTAAAGTAACGGTTAAGTCAGCTCCATCGTCAATAGTTAGATCAGGCTCAGATTCAATACAAATTCTAATATTGTTCCAGTAACTCTCAGCATCCTCTCCTCTTTGGGCAAAAACAAATATTCCTTCTTTTGCTAAGTAGGCAGCAACCTCATCACTTGTACTCAGCGGATTTGATGCGCACAAATATATCTTTGCGCCTGCATCTTTAAAAGTTGTTATCAGGTTTGCAGTCTCAGTTGTTACGTGCAAACATGCGGCAATTGTTTTTCCAGCAAATGGTTTTATATCCCTATATTTTTTTCTCAATATATCAAGTACTGGCATTTCACGATATGCCCACTCAACCTTTTTTGATCCCTCATCAGCTAAACTAATATCTTTAATTTGATAATTCATCTAAAACCCTCCTACATCTGTCACAAATTTTTAATTCGCTGTTTGCTACACTTTCTTGATACTGCCAGCATCTTTCACACTTTTCACCCTTTGCGTGAAAAACTTCTACACTAAAGTTATCATTTTCAAGAGAAAACTTTGAACTTAATTTCTCACCAACACTAACCTGAGATACAATCATTAGTTCAGGCAATATATCTTTGTATTTAAGCAATACTTCTTTTAATTCGTTATTTTTTGGAGATATATTTACATAAGCTTCTAAAGATGAGCCTATTAATTTGTCTTTTCTAGCCTCTTCCAAAATCTTTTTTACTTCCTCTCTAACTTCAAGTAGAATGTCAAAATCTACAGGCCTTTCTACCCCCTCAAGATTCTTTTTGACATCTGGATATGAAGCAAAAAAAACACTTTCAGGCAGAGAACTATCAATTTCTCTTAGATATCCCCAGGCTTCTTCAGAAGTAAATGATATTATTGGGCAAAGAATAATCAAGAGATCCTTTAACATCCTGTAAATAACAGTTTGAGCTGATTTTCTTTCATAATCAAAACCTGCATAAAGTCTATCTTTTAATATATCTAAATAAAAAGCACTTAGATCTAAGGTCATAAAGGACTTTATCTTGTAAAGCATCTTATAAAATTGATAATCTTTAAAATACTGATCCACTTCCTGAATGAGATCGTTAAACTTAGTATAAATATACCTCTCAACAACCAACCACTTATCGGGAGTTAATGAATCCTTTGGAGTAAAATCATTTAAAAGACTAAGCATATATCTTATTGTATTTCTTATCTTTTTATAAGTGTCAGACTGCTGTTCTAATATTCTGTCTGAAATTGCTACATCTGAAGTATAGTCCGAAGATGCTACCCAAATTCTTAACACATCTGCCCCACTCTTTTCAATCACCTCAAGGGGTGCAATTACATTTCCTCTTGATTTAGACATCTTATAGCCATTTTCATCTACAATAAACCCATGAGTTAAAACGCTTTTATACGGCGCTCTCCCAAAAACAGCGGTTGAGGTAAGTAAAGATGACTGAAACCAACCCCTATGCTGATCCGTACCTTCCAAATACATATCTGCAGGCCATCGAAGCTCCTCTCTTTGTTTTAAAACACAGGCATGACTTGAACCAGAATCAAACCATACATCCATAATGTCAGTTTCTTTTCTGAAATGTTTACCACCACAAGATGGGCATGTATAATCTCCCAAAATCTGTGAAGCGTCCTTGTTAAACCATGAATCAGAACCTTCTCTTGAAAACAGATCACAAACTTTATCTATTGTGTAATCATTTATTATTATCGAATTACAATCATCACAATAAAAAGCAGGTATAGGAAGACCCCAAGATCTCTGCCTTGATATACACCAATCTGTTCTATTCGAAATCATAGCGCTCATTCTCTCGAGACCGGATTCAGGAATCCATCTAACCTCCTTTGTAGCTTTTAGTGCCTCCTCTCTGAAGGCATCCACTGATGCAAACCATTGCTCAGTAGCTCTATATATGAGCTTTCCTTTACATCTCCAGCAATGTGGGTATGAGTGCTCAACTTCGCCTTTCGACAACAAAAGACCGTTCTTTTCTAGATCTTCAATTACTGCCTTACTCGCATCATGTACAAAAAGGTTTTCAAATCTTTGTGCTTTGCTATTAAATATTCCCTGATCGTTCAACAACGATTCTACTTCCAAATTTTTTTGAATACCTACTATATAATCATCTGGTCCATGCCCAGGAGCCATATGAACAATTCCAGAACCATCATTCATACTTACAAAAGGTGCAGTAACAACGATTGATTTCTTTTCAGGAAAAAGCGGATTTGAAGCAATTATGCCCTCTAATTCTTCTCCTTTAATTTGCTTCAATACTTCATAAGTTTCAAAAATTTCTTTAAGCGCTTCAAGTCTTTCCTTTGCAACGAGTATATTTTCGTCTCGTACTCTTATAAGAACGTAAATTGAATCAGATTTTACAGCAAGACCTTTATTCGAAATTAATGTCCAAGGCGTTGTGGTCCAGATAAGAATCATATCACCTTTATTCAGAACACCCTTACCGTCAACTACAGGAAATTTTACAAAAATTGATGGTGAGGTTGTATCATAATACTCTACTTCAGCCTCTGCTAGTGCAGTTTCACAAGAAGGACACCAAAAAACTGGTTTAAGACCTTTATATATATAACCTTTTTTATACATCTCCCAAAATATTCTAACCTGCATTGCTTCGTATTTTGGATCCATTGTAATATAGGGATTTTCCCAATAACCAAATACGCCGAGTCTAATGAACTGCTTTCTCTGTCTGTCAATGAATTTCAAGGCATGCTCATAACACATCTTTCTGATATCTGATATGGTAAACTCTTTTTTATTCTTGCCTAATGTTTTCAAAACCTGAAATTCTATAGGAAGTCCATGACAATCCCAACCAGGAACATATGGGGTAAATTTACCCTTTATCATATAATATTTGTTTATCATATCTTTTAAAATTTTATTAAAAGCTGTACCTAAGTGAATATCTCCATTTGCATACGGTGGGCCATCATGAAGCAAAAAGAAATCTCCACTTTTTCTTAATTTTATTGCCTTTTCAAAAACACTATTCTTTTGCCATTTCTTTAAAAGCTCAGGTTCTCTTTGAGTAAGCCTTGCTTGCATTGGAAAATTAGTTTTTGGCAGCTTTAAGGTTTTTTTGTATTCAACCATAGTACAACTCCTTTTTAATTTATAGGATCAAAGAATAACATTTACAAAATATAAAATCATTCAAACAAAGTCAATATCTCATTAGGACTATATACACCGTTCTCAGTTATTATTGCTCTAATAAACTTTGCTGGAGTAATATCAAAAGCATAGTTCAAGGCACTTGTATCACTTTTGTTAGTAAACGAATTCATACACTTAATAACTTCACTTCCATCTCTTTCTTCTATTGGAATATCTTCACCTGTTGCTATTGAAAAATCAATTGTGCTCATTGGCGCAGCCACGAAAAAGGGGATATTATAATAATTAGCTGCCAAAGCATGCATAAATGTTCCAATTTTATTAGCCGTATCACCATTGGCTGCAATTCTATCAGCTCCAACTATTACTGCATCAACCATAGAATTTCTCATCAACATACCTGAAGCTCCATCTATAACTAATTTATATGGAATAGCATCCCTCTCTAACTCAAAAACTGTTAACCTTGCCCCTTGTAAAAGAGGTCGAGTTTCGGAAACATATACTAAATTTAATTTTCTCATTTGAAACATTTTTCTAATAACTCCAAGAGCAGTTCCCACACCAGGTGCCGCAAGAGAACCTGTATTACAATGAGTTAAAATATTCCCACTTGGCAAAACTTTTGCACCATTCAAAGCAATTTTATCATTTATTTCAATTTCTTGAAGATATAAAGAATATACAAAATCAAATATTTCATTCAAATTTATACAATTATTAACAAATTTAACAACCTTATCTACCCCCCATGAAAGATTTATAGCTGTGGGGCGGCAATTTTTAATTTTATCGGCCTCCTTCTTTAGCAGCTTCTCATCCGTTAAAATATCGTTATTGTTATAAATAGATAAATATAATGCAAATGCTCCGCATATACCTATAGAGGGAGCCCCTCTAACTCTTAAGCTTTGAATAGCCTCAATTATCATATCAGAATCAAATAATTCTAACCAAACTTCTTCAAACGGTAATTTTGTCTGATCAAGCAACAATAGCCGATCTCTTTTAAATTTAAAAGGTTCAAAAATATGTTTATGCACAACCTAACTCCTTAAATCAACGTTGTTTAATGAATATTTTCCTAAATACCAAGCCAACTTTGCACTTTCTTCCAAAAGTTCAGATAAATAATAGCACTCTTTAAGAGTTTTACCAATAACAATTGTCCCATGATTTTCGAGAATTCCAGCTTGAATATTACTTGATAAATATTTAACAACATTTTTACCCAATTCTGAACTCCCAGGCTGAGCAAATGGAATTAGTGGAATTTCTTTTAAATAAATTTTTGCCTCTTCAGTAAGTACAGGAATAATATTTTTTGAAAATGCAAAAAGAGTGGCATAAAAAGAGTGTGTATGAAAAATCGCCTTAACAAATGGCAATTTTCTGTAAATCTCAAGATGCATTGGATATTCAGAAGACGGCTTATAGCTATTTTTAAGGGTTCCATCAATATCTATTATGCTAATTTTCCAAGGTAATACATCAAAAAAGGAATATCCCGAAGGCTTTATATATATTTTATTATCTTTGAAAAGGCTCAAATTGCCTCCTTTTGACCTTGCAAGGCCTCTTAAGTATGCAATTTGAGACCAAACAAATAAATCAAATCTTGGTTGCATCGACCTTACTAGCCAGATCAACTATTAAATCTCTTAGTTTATCACTATTGTTCGAAACAACATCTACAACCTCTTGTGCAGAAACCTTAACTGGATTATCTGGATTAGCAATATTAGATATTAAAGAAAAGCAAATTGTTTTAATCTTCAACGCGTTTAAAGCTATAACTTCCATAACGGTAGACATCCCAACAATATCTGCACCTAGAGTTCTCATAGCATTAAGTTCCGCAGGTGTTTCAAAACTAGGTCCTAAAACTCCTACATATACTACTTCTTTAGGTTCGTAACCCAAAATGCTTACAGATTCAGCTTTAGCCAAAGCTCTTAATTTTTTGTTATATGCATCGCTCATATCTACAAATCTTTCTCCAAAGTATATATCTGCTAAACCAATTAAGGGATTATAACCAGTAAAATTAATATGGTCTTTTACAATTACAACCTCCCCTATATTTAGGCTACTATTAATTCCTCCAGAAGCATTAGTAAGATAAGCTATATTAGGTTTAAACCTAGAAAGAACTACTATAGGAAATATTACCTCCCAAACGCCGTAATTTTCATATAAATGAAATCTACCTTCCAAAATTACATAAGGCTTTGAATTTATAAAAACTAAACTTAGCTGAGAACGATGAGAAGGCGCAGATGCTTTTGGGAAAAATGGTATTTTATCGTATTTAATTATTAATTCCTTTTCCAGTTTATCAAATGCTTTCCCAAATCCAGATCCGAGTTCAATTATTCCTTCAATTTTTTCTGGTAAAAAATCTCTTAAATATCGTGAGGCTGCTTCACAATTTGCCTTAAATTCAAACTCATTTAGAAACGAACACCCTTTCATAACCACCTATTGCTCCCATCCTTTTATTTTTTTAAAAATATTTTCTGATTTAATTAATAGAATTTTATTTTTTTTCTTTTCTCCTGAAAATATTTCAATATCCTTCCTTTTACATTTTAAAAAATCTGAAATCATTTCTATAACTCGTTTATTTGCCCTCCCGTTTTCCGGAGGGGCATTTACTTTACAATAAATTCTTCCTTCCTTTATCTCAATTGATTCCTTTTTTGCATTTGGTATAACCTTGAGTTCAACCTTGAAATCCATATTACTGAGAAGATAAACTCTCCCTCTCCATACTTTGCATTTCCCTATTAACAAGCGTTTGAAGCCTAGAGATAAACTCTTCAAGGTTCTTTAATTCTCTTCTTTTTTCCTGTCTAATTCTTTCAACATCGGCAAAAAGTTTAGTATGCTCCTCTTTGGTTTTCTGTATCATTGCTCTACATTCTTCTTCTGATTTTATCCTCCTTAATTCAACTTCCTTTTCTACTTGGATTTTTGCCTCTTCAACCTTTTTTTGGATTAGTGAAAGGAAATCGCTAGTTGATGCCTCAAATTCGTTCTTCTTTTGTGTTGCTTGAATGCGAGATCTTAAATATTCATTTTCTTTTTCCAATCTCTCAATTTCAGAGATCATTTGAGAAAAAACTTCTGATAAATCGTCTAAAAATTTATCTACTTCTTCTTCCTTATAACCTCTTAGTCCTTTACTAAATTCCTTATTCTGAATGTCTAAAGGAGTAATATCAGGCTTATAAGTCACTCCATTTCCCTCGCTCTCTGATATGCTTTTATAACAGCTTGAATTATATTTCCCTTTACAGCAGCAGTCTCTAAACACAATAATCCTTGAGCCGTAGTACCATTTGGCGACATTACAGCCTCCCTTAGATAGATTGGATGTTCATATATTTCCACCAACCCAACAAGAGATAGAAACAAATGGTCAACAATCTTTTTTGAAATACTTCTAGAGAGTCCGATTGTAACCCCTGAATCAATTAATGATTCCATTATTAAAGCAACATAAGCAGGCCCAGAGCCACCCAAAGCAGTAAATGCTGCAAACTTATCTTCTTCCAATCTTATGACGTCACCTAAAGCTGATAAAATGGATTCAACGTCAATCCAATCCTGTGGCTCTACATGACTAGATGCACACATCGCCATTAAACCATTTTGATTTATTACGCCTAAGGTTGGCATAATCCTAAACGCCTTTTCTATACCGCCTTTGTCGCGGAGTTCATCAAGTGTTATACCTGCCATAACGCTAATAACAGTCTTATCCTTAAATAACGCCTTTCTTTTCATCGATTCTGAAAGAGCTCTAAATTGATCGGGCTTTAGAGTTATAATTACGATATCTGATGACTGAACAAGCTCGTCGTTAGAAGAAAAAATTTTAAGAGAATACTTTCTCCCAAGTTCTTCCCTTCTTTCAAGTCTTCTATGGCTTGCAGCAACAAAAATCTTCCCCTCCTCATGCAAAGGTTTAAGCCCTTTTAAAAAGGCTTCGCCCACTCTTCCAGCACCCAAAATTCCTATTTTTATCATGTTTCTATTCCTTCAAAAAAGGCCCTACCAATTCTAACCATATTTGAACCCTCCATTATAGCTAAATCAAAATCATCGCTCATACCCATAGATAAAACGTTAAGGTTATATCCCTCTGCGTTTAACCTTTCATATAGTATCCTTAAGGTTGAGAATTCCTTTCTTATTTTATCAACATCATTAGTCAAAGAGGCCATACCCATTAAGCCTTCAATATTTACAAATTTTAAAGACGAACTCATTCTAAAGAGATCCATAACTTCCCTTGGTAAAAACCCATATTTTTGACTTTCACCACTGATATTTATTTCTATAAGAACTGGCATTGTAATCCCTTTTTTAGCAGCACTTTTATTAATTTCATTTAACAACCTTAAAGAATCAACCGATTGTATCCTAACAAAAATATCAATAGCATCTTTTACTTTATTGGTTTGAAGATGACCGATCATTTCAAATTTAACGTTGTTTAATTCTCTAAATTTTTCTTTAGCTTCTCTAACTCTATTTTCTCCAAATACTCTAAAACCTAGATCATTTAAAGCTCTTATTATTTCAGTTGATTTTGTTTTTGTAACTGGTAAAATAAAAACTTCATCTGTCCTCTTAGCTAGTTCTTTAGCCCTTTGAACGCGTTCTTTTACTTTTTGCACGTTTTCTCGCAATTTTTTCTTCCAGTCCGGTAACAAAACCGACCTCCTTGTCTTCAAAAAAATTTTTCAACAACTTTAATAGATCTCTATACTTTGAAGCCTCTTCGAACTTCCATTCTTTAGCATATTCTATCATTTTTGTTCTGATCTCTTTTTCGGTCAGTTCTAAATCATTCTTATTAAGCTTAATTATAGATCTAAGTTCTTCTTCAATCGAGTTCTCATCCAAATTTCTATCCACAATATCGGATACTGGTTTAAGTATCGATTTAGGCGTTATATTATTTTTTAAATTATACTCCATTTGAATCTTTCTTCTTCTATTAGTTTCATCTATAGCTTCTTTCATGGACTCAGTAATTCTTGAGGAATAAAGTATAACCTTAGAATCAACATTTCTTGCCGCCCTACCAATAATTTGAATTAAAGAAGTAGAAGACCTCAAAAAACCTTCTTTATCAGCATCAAGTATAAGAATTCTTGTAACTTCAGGCAAATCTAAACCTTCCCTCAATAAATTAATCCCCACAACAACATCGTATTTTCCAAGTCTTAAATTGTGCAAAACATTAAGTCTTTCAATTGCATCCTGTTCAGAATGCAAATAATATGCCTTTATCCCTTCCTGAATTAAATAATTTGCAAGATCCTCGGCCAACCTTTTTGTAAGAGTAGTTATAAGAGTCCTAAAGCCTCTTTTAGCATTTTCTCTTGTTTCGTTTATTGAATCATCGACTTGACTCTCCAAACTTCTTACTTCTATAATAGGATCTAAGATACCAGTTGGTCTTATAATCTGTTCTACAATCTGAGAACTATTTTCTTTTTCAAATAAAGCAGGAGTAGCGGACATAAATATAATTTGATTTGCCTTTTCTATAAACTCTTCAAATTTAAGAGGTCTATTGTCATATGCTGAAGGCAACCTAAAACCAAAGTCCACAAGATTTTTCTTTCTTGCTTCATCTCCCCTAAACATTCCTCTTATTTGTGGAACAGATAAATGAGATTCATCTAATATAATAAGAAAATCTTTAGGAAAGTAATCAAGAAGTGTAATAGGAGGTTCTCCTGGCTTTCTAAAGGTGAAATGTCTTGAATAATTTTCTATTCCCTTACAATATCCAATTGTTTCTAACATCTCTATATCATACAAAGTTCTTTGTTCAATTCTTTTTGCTTCTACCGTTTTACCTAAATTTTCAAAGTATTTAATTCTTTCCTCAAGCTCAACTCTAATTGAATTTATCGCCCTTTTTAATTTTTCCTCTCTTAAGATGAAGTGAGATGCTGGAAAGATCCATAAGCTTTCAATTCTTTCAACCGGTTCAAGTGTGACAGGATGAAGCTTTGTGACGCTTTGTATAGAATCTTCATCAAATCTTACTCGATATGCATACTCATCAAAAGAAGGTATAAAGTCTACAACATTTACGTTCACCCTAAAATTGTTTCTTTTAAACTCATAATCATTTCTTTCATAAAGCATATAAATTAACTTATCAATAAAATCATCTCTACTTAACTTGTCTCCCCTTTTAATAACAAAAGAGTTAGTTTTATATTCTTCTGGCATTCCAAGGCTATAAATACACGATACGCTTGCTACCACTATCACATCGTCTCTTTCAAGTAGCGATCGAGTAGCAGAATGTCTATATCTGTCTATCTCATCGTTTACAGAAGCATCCTTTTCTATATATAGATCTCTTTGGGGTATATAAGCCTCTGGTTGATAATAGTCATAATAACTAATAAAATATTCAACCGCATTTTCCGGGAAAAAAGTTCTCAATTCAGAGCAAAGCTGAGCTGCAAGCGTTTTATTTGGAGCCATTACTAAAGTTGGTTTCTTTACTCTATTTATTACATTTGCAATAGTAAACGTCTTGCCTGTACCCGTAGCTCCTAAAAGAGTTTGATATTTAAAACCTTTCTCTATACCTTCAGTTAACTGTTCAATAGCCTTAATTTGATCCCCAGCTGGTTTAAAGGGTTCAAATAATTTAAAGGTGCTCATTTTACCTCTCTTTTGGATTCATATACAATCTTAAAGCTTCACCAATAAAGTTGAAGCCAAGAATTGTTAAAGTAATACACATTCCAGGAAAAATCAAGAGATAAGGATATTCAAAAAAATAATCCTGTGCTTCACCAAGCATATTGCCCCAACTCGCATAGGGAGGCTGCACACCCAAACCTAAAAAGGAGAGAGCAGACTCAGTCATAATTGCATTTGACATTCCCAAAACAGAAGCAACTAAAACAATATTAAGAACATTTGGTAAAACGTGCTTCTTTAAAATCCAAAGGTTATTTGCTCCAAACATCTTACTTACTTGAACATAATTTGAATTTTTTATCGATAAGGTTTGTGTTCGAACAATTCTAGCTATACCCATCCAACTAGTAAGACCTATAATTACCATAGTATAAATAATTTCTGGTCTTTTTAGTATCGATTGAACTGCTAACAAAAGAAAAATTATAGGAAAAGAAAGCATAGCATCAACAAATCTCATAAACAAAAAATCAAAAGCTTTACCAAGTAACGCTGACATGCTCCCTAAAAATGTTCCAAGAGATACAGAAATACTTACGGCAACCAAAGCAACAGCCAAGGATACTCTACCTCCATACAATAACCTACTCAAAATATCTCTGCCATAAATATCTGTACCTAAAGGATGTAAGAAAGATGGAGGTTGAGGAGACCCTAAAGCAGAAAAATCAAAAGCTTGTGGTGAATAAGGAGTTAAAAGGGGTGCAAAAACTACACCCCCTATGATTGGAACTAATATTAAACAACCTAAACTAAAATAAAATTTTGCTAAATTTTTCAAATACCTTTTTTATTCAATCATCTTTGTGACTACGCCAGCACCAACAGTTCTGCCGCCTTCACGTATTGCAAAGCGAAGTCCTTCTTCAATTGCTACTGGAGATATAAGCTCTACTACCATGTTTATGTTATCTCCAGGCATTACCATCTCT